>JANXYB010000115.1 GCA_025350325.1 Acidobacteriaceae bacterium | reverse complement strand
CGTGTCGCGATAGATCCTGAACAGACATTTTTCCGCAGGCCGAACGTGATGCGGCGCAAACTCTGTCATCGCTTCTGTAACCCTGCGAATGACAGCCAGCATCGGCTCCTTCAACTCAGCCTCATACATGCCCTTGCGTTCATTGAACCAAAGGCGATCATTATGCCGTTCAAGCCCGCGCAGAAATTTCAACCCATCTGGCCGAAGGTATGGAAGCGCAGCAACGGTGGGGATTTTTGCTTTCAAAACCATGCAATGAAAAGTGTATCGCGGAGGGCGTCACGACCGCGCGAGGGCAGGTGCATTCAAAAGCCGTCTAACTTCCGGCCGGTAGGCTCTCGTCCACGCGGCTGGCCACATTCCACACATGCCCCGATGGATCCGCAATCCGCGCCATGCGATCACCCCAGAAGCAATCCTGCAACGGAGTCAAGATTTTTGCCCCCGCCGCCTGCGCCCGCTCAATCACGGAGTCCACGTTTTCAATATAAAGATAAATAACTACTGGCGAACTACCGTCCACCAGCGGCGGTCGACTCGCCAAATGTTTCGTCTCTCCGTGAACCATGATCAGATGCTCGCCGATCCCCAGCGTCGCATGAACAACGCTTCCATCCTCGGCTGAGCGCCGCGACAATTCAATCGCTCCAAACGCTGCCTTGCAGAAATCAATCTCCGACGCGGCGTCAGCGCACACGAGCATCGGCACGATCATGCTGACATATCTGGCCATCGTGCTTCCTCGCCTACCGAATCAGCTTCAACGCCCCGCGGAACAGCCCATCAAAGTCACCCGCCAGCGCCTTGTCTTTTGCCACCGCCTGCTCAATTGCCTTTTCAGACGCAGGCCGTTGATAGCCAAGATTGGTGAGCGCCGAAAGCACATCGTCCACGGCGGGTCCTGCGACACTGGCTTTCCCCGGCGCAACCGCGAAGTCATCCAGTTTGTCTTTTAACTCAACAACCAATCGCTCGGCCAGCTTCTTGCCCACGCCTGGAATGCGTGTCAATTGCGCATGATCTTGCCCGCGAATCGCCTGCACCGTGCGCTCCGATGACAGCCCGCTCAGCATCTTGATGGCAAGCTTCGGTCCCACGCCGCTGACCGTGATCAGCCGTTCAAACAGCCGCTTCTCTTCGCGCTCGAGAAAGCCGAATAGCGCAATCTGATCCTCACTCACCTGCGTGTGAATATGCAACGAGGCTTCCGCACCAACCGACGGCAGCGCCGTAAACGTCGGCACAGAGATGACGACGTCATATCCTACCCCGGCGGCCTCAACAATGGCTTGGCCGGGTTGTTTGTAAATCAGCTTGCCGCGCAGGTGAGCAATCATCGTGCCCCTATCTTAGAATCTCCATCCGCTTTGCTACCCGCTCCAGCGTTTCAAGCGCTTGATCGAGTTGCGCCTTGGTGTGTTCGCTGGTCAGTATCAAGCGAATGCGCGCCTTGCCTTCCGGCACCGTGGGGAATACGATCCCCGTGCCCAAGACTCCCTCGTCAAACAGCGCCCGCGAAAAGTCCATTGCGGCTCGGGCGTCGCCCACAATAATGGGAGTGATCGGCGTCTCGGTCGCAGGCGTGTTGACCCCGCCGACGTTGAATCCCGTTCGCTTCAATTCCCCTTGAAAATAGCGCGTATTCGTCCACAGCCGCTCGATCCGCTCCGGCTCTTTTTCAAGAATGGTGAAAGCTGCGATGCACGTTGCCGCAACCGATGGCGGATGCGAAGTGGAAAACAGAAACGGTCGCGCACGGTGATAGAGATAGTCGATCAGATCCTTCGATCCGCACACATAGCCGCCCAATGCACCAATCGCCTTTGACAGCGTGCCGACCTGCACGTCTACCTTGCCATGGCACCCAAAATGATCGACTGATCCGCGCCCGTTGCGCCCCAGCACTCCCGAGGCATGCGCATCATCGACCATCATGATGGCGCCATACTTTTCTGCGATAGCTGCCAGCTTGTCGACCGGGCCGATGTCGCCGTCCATCGAGAAAACACCATCGGTGATCACCAGTTTGTGTCCCGGCTGGTCCGCGATTTCCTTGAGCAGTTCCTCACAATGCGCTACATCTTTGTGTCGAAAGACCTTGATCTTGGCCCGCGATAGCCGCGCGCCATCGATGATGCTGGCGTGGTTTAGCTCGTCGGAAAGGATGAAATCTTCCTTACCCAGAATGGCGCTTACCGTGCCTGCATTGGCCGCAAATCCGCTCTGGAATACCACGCAGGCTTCCACGTTTTTAAAGCGCGCAATCTTCTCTTCTAATTGCATATGAATGCGCATGGTCCCGGCTATCGTTCGCACCGCGCCCGATCCCACGCCGAAAGCTCGTGTAGCAGCCATCGATGCCTCGACCAGCTTGGGATGGTTGGCCAGTCCAAGGTAGTTGTTGCTGGCGAGGTTAATCACCTCGCGCCCATCGTAGTGGCACACCGGCGCCTGCTGGTCATCCAGAACGCGCAATTTGAAGTGGGTGCCGTTTGCCCGCAATTCATTAAGCACGGTAGTCAGATAGGCAAGCTGTGGGCGGCGGGCAGTCTCAGTCATGGCGATACTCCTCAAACAGAAAGAATAGCCGAAAAGCACAAACCGGGGGGCAGGGGATTCGGTGCGGTGGCCCTCCCTGTTCCGGAGTCCCCAGGTCCCTCTTCCCTAATCCCTATCTTTTCTTTTCTCCTTGACTTACCTAGTTCTCTATGCCTAGACTTCTTTACACCAAGGTATCTAGGGGTAAGCAATGGCTAAGAACGATTTGCAGGGAACACTCGATCTCCTCGTGCTTAAGACACTCGCCCAAAATGGCGCCCTCCACGGGTACGGGATCGTCCTTCACGTTCAAAATGCATCCGGCGAAATGCTGCGCGTTGAAGAAGGCTCGCTCTATCCGGCCTTGCATCGCATGGAGCTAAGTGGGTGGGTCGCCTCGGAATGGGCGATGACTGAAACTAATCGCCGCGCCAAATATTACAAGCTCACCGCCGCTGGTCGCCGTCAGTTGCAGCAAGCCGAGGAAAGCTTCGATCAACTCGTCAAGGGTGTGCGCGCCGTGCTGCGTTACGCCTGAGGACCGGTGTTCCGCTTGTGAAAGGAAATATCATGGCTGTCTTCCGCCGCATTGCTAACCTCTTCCGCCGTTCCCGAATTGATCGCGACATCGATGATGAGTTCCAAGCCCACCTCGCGCTGCGTATCGACGATAACCTCGCCCACGGCATGTCGCCCGACGAGGCGCGTCGCGAAGCACTCCTCCGCTTCGGTAATCCCGCTTCAACTAAAGAGCGCGTAACCTCAGTCGATGCCGCCCTCGGCATCGACGGCATCGTTCGAGACGTGCGCTACGCCGCTCGCCAACTGCTCCGTGCTCCAGGCTTCGCCATCACCTCTATCCTGACGCTTGCTCTCGGCATCGGCGTGAATACAGCGAGTTTCAGCAGCATGGATGCGGTTGTGCTGCATCCTTTGGCAGTTCCCCAACTCGATCGCGTCGTCACTGTGGCCGATCAACAGGGCCGTGGCGATTACAAGCCCGTGGCGCTGGCCAACTACGAAGATTGGAAACGCCAGAACCGTTCGTTTGAAGATCTGGCCGTACACTCAAGCGTCGACATGAGTTTGACGGGTGCCGGCGATGCCGCGCATGTACGCGCCGCGTTGACTTCGGCGAGCTTTTTTAGTGTTCTGCGGACTCAGGCGTTACTGGGTCGTGTTTTTGGTGAGAATGAGTGCCAGCCCGGCCGCGACTCGGTTGCGGTATTGAATTACGGCTTCTGGCAGCGACGCTTCGCCGCCGATCCGGCAGTCCTCGGTCACAAGATTGAACTCAATCAACGTACGTACACCATCATCGGCGTCATGCCGAAGACGATGCAGTATCCTTCCGACAGCGATTTCTATCTACCGTTCGCACCCACACCGCAGCAGCTTCAAGACCGCGCAACGCACGATTACCTGGTTACGGCGAGGCTGCACGACGGGATCACCGTCCAGCAGGCCCAGGCAGAAATGCGCATTCTCTCAGAGCACCTTGCAAAGGTATATCCGGCAACCAACCAGGGGCTTTCGATCAGAGTCGAGCCGCTGCTCGACGGCATCAATGGCGAGCTGACGCCGCTCTATTACCGCCTGATTATGGGCGCCACACTTTTTGTACTGCTGGTGGTCTGCGCCAATGTGGCCAACCTGCAATTTGCCCGGGGCATCGCCCGGCGCTCTGAAATCGCGATGCGCACCGCGCTTGGCGCCAGCCGGACGCGCATCCTGCGCCAGTTACTGACTGAAAATATTCTGCTGGGACTGGTCGGCGCAGGAGGCGGTTTGCTCATCGCCGGCCTGTATCTCCATCTGATCCTTATCAGCATGCCTGCGCGCGTTGCGCGCTACATGGCAGGATGGTCCAATACTTCGCTCAACGGTCGTGTTCTCACATTCTCGCTGCTGCTGGCAGTCGCTGCCGCCATTGTCTCGGGAATCGTACCTGCCATCGCGGCGCTGCGCCTCAATGTTACGGAACAATTAAAGTCCGGATCGCGCGGAGCAACGGGATCAGTAAAAAGCGGGCGTCTCAGAAACATCTTCGCCGTTTCGCAAATTGCGCTCGCCGTTGCCCTGGTGATCGGCGCAACCCTCATTTCAAAAGGCATGTTGGGCTTGTTGCATCTCGCCGATGCCTACCAGCCCAACAAGGTGCTCACATTCAACGTAAGCTTGCCGCCGGCGCGCTATGACACCGATGAGAAAAAGGCGACATGGTACAAAGACAGTCTCGCCCGGCTTCGCACCCTGCCCGGCGTCACCCATGCCGAGTTGACGACCGCGCTCCCCTACACCGATAACGCCTGGTTGCGGGATTGCACCATCGAAAATCGCCCCATCGTTCCCGGCAAATTTCAGAGCGCGTTCTACCTGCCGGTCAGTGACGGCTACTTCGCCGCATTTCACATCGCCATCCTCGCCGGACGCACCTTTAGCGCGAGCGATTCACTTGGCGCGCAGCCGGTAGCGATCGTTAGCCGCAGATTCGCCGCCCAGTATTTTCCCGGTCAAAGCCCCATCGGACATCGCATCCGCATGGGTAATTCGCGTTTGACCCATGAGCCCTGGCTTACGATCGTTGGCGTCGCGGAGGAGACCACCTACGCCATGTGGGATCGATCCACGCTGCAGGCTGCTGTCTATATGAGCGCAGCACAATTGCCGCCCGCCGGAGCGACGTACGCTGTAATGACCAACGGCGATCCGCTAGCCCTTGCCCCATCCGTCCGCAAGTCCCTGGCTGCGATCGATCCCTCGCTGCCTCTCGATGCAGTCATGACGTACGAGCAATACGAACATGAAATTCTCACCGGCCTGATGTATGCTGCCGCGATGCTGGCCGTCGATGCCGTCATTGCCCTGTTACTCGCCGCAATTGGCATCTTCGGCGTGATGGCAAACCTGGTCGGCGAACGCACCCGGGAGATTGGCGTACGGCTGGCAATGGGCGCACGCCGCGAAGACGTGCTGGCACTGATCGTGCGCCGGGCATCGTGGCTCACGGGGATCGGCATTGGCTGCGGCCTGCTCCTTGCGTTTGGCCTCGCCCACCTGGTAGCGAACTTGTTGCGCGGTGTGCGCCCTGACGACCCGACGGTCTTCGTCGCTATTACGGTCACGATCGCCGCCATTGCCCTTGCTTCGAGTTGGATTCCGGCTCGCCGCGCGTCGCGGGTCGACCCGATGCAGGCCCTGCGCAGCGAATAAGATTGCGCACCGGCGCACCGGGAAGCTTCCTCTGGGCCCCTGCATCCACATGTAGCATCGGATTCTTGCGACGTGGGCTTTGCAGGATCGCACTACACTTGCGGCGCGCCCAATCGTCCGCCCAGCCGTCCAACGCATGTATGACATTAGGGCGGCAAATGGCTGCAGCAGCCCTTTGGCCCCGCATAGCCTTGCCAGATACAATGGTTTTACGTTGCCGCAAATGGGCGATTAAAGAATTCTTCATCAGATTTGGAGCAGGTGCACGTGAGATTCATGTTCAGCCGCAGTCTGCGGCTTGAGTTGGTTGCAGGACTCGGTATCGCACTGGCGATGCCCGCGCTGGCACTGGCCGCGCCTGATGCGCGAGGCCTCGCTTCTCAGACCACGCTGACCGCCGAGACGCGCGACGTTGCCGGACACACCGAAGCCACCTTTTCCATCAACGTTCTTGGCGTCGATGGCCTGCCTGCATCTGGCGCGGTCGTCATCGAAGATAGCGGAAAGCCGCTGGCAGGCGTAGTGCTCAATGCCCAGGGGCATGCAACCTCGACTCTTGCGCTTGCTCCTGGCCCTCACAGCCTTAGCGCCAACTACAGCGGCGACGCCGCGCATCAGCAATCCACGTCCCCGCACACTGCAATTCAGGCGCAGGCTGGAGCGACGGCCGACTTTAGTATTTCCATCGCTCCCGCCACGTTGACGCTCAAGCAGGGCCAGTCGGGGGCGGTCGTCGCTTCAGTCACGCCGGTGAATGCGGCTTCGCTGACAACTCCGATGTTTGTGACCCTCTCCTGCTCCGGACTGCCCGACCAGACGTCCTGCACCTTTACTCCTGAAAATGTCGAGATCTCACCCAACGCTACGGCAGCCGTCCCCAGTTCCATGGTGCTCGCTACCCAGGCTGCATCTCTGGCAAAGGTTGTTCCCACAGCCCGCCCCGGTTCGAATCCCGTCACCTGGGCCGTGCTCTTGCCCGGCACCTTAGGCTTTGCAGGTCTGGCATTTGGCGTTCGCCGCCGCCGTTGGCTTAGCCGCATGGCGATGCTTTGCTTCGTGGGACTGGTGAGCACTCTCGGCACCACCGCGTGTGCGCCGCTTTATAACTACCGCCATCACGGCCCGCCCACCAACCTACCCACCCCCATCGGTAATTACAACGTTGTCATCAGCGCGCAATCGAGCAACGGAATTACCGCCACCACAAAGACCACCACGATGGTTCTCATGGTGACAAAATAAGCGGCATGCACCGGCGCTGGGCTGAGTTCAGTGGCTTCGAAACACCCCGTCGCGGATTCACACTCTTTACCGCCATCTCATTTAGCCCTGCGGACTTCCGCAGGGCTTTTCTCGCGGTCAGAATGAAATGCCACAGCACGTCCTGTTTTAGTGGCAACATGGGAATTGAAAATGCCCTGGCAACCTCTTCCCGCAGAGATATACGCGCTCGTCGACCAGACGCCCGCAACGGTGCTGCTCGAGAATTCCAAGCCCGGTGCTTCTCCCTCCCCCAGCCTTCTATTCACAAATCCATTGCACGTGCTCACGGCCACAGAGTCCTCTGACTTACCCGACATCTTTGCGCAAATTGAAGAGGCCACACACCACGGCCATTTCGCTGCCGGCTTCTTCACCTACGAATGTGGCCATGCCTTCGAACCTAAAGTTCCCCTACGCAAGCGCAATGCTGAGCACGCCGACGCGCAGCCGCTTGCGTGGTTCGGCCTCTACGATCGCAGCTACCGTTTCGACCACGGCACCGGCCACTTCGTCGACGGTGATCCTGAGCGGCTCAGCCTTTTCCAATCCTGTGCGGAAACCCTGGCCGGCCACCTGCCTCAGCCCCTCGCTATCGAGCCCGACCTGACCGAGCAGCAGTACAGTGAAAAGATCGCGGCCATTCATGAATGGATTCGCGCCGGTGACGTCTACCAGCTCAATTACACGTTCCCTCTTCGCACCCGCATTGCCACTCCTCCGTCAGATCTCTACGTGCAACTGCGCGGCCGTCAGCCGGTGGAATACGGGGCATTTTTGCATTGTCAGTCTGGCCGGCACGTGCTTTGCTTTTCTCCCGAGCTGTTTTTTCGCGTCGACACAGCAGGCGGCACGCGGCGCATCACCACCCAACCGATGAAAGGCACCGCACCCCGCGGCCGAACCAATGCGGAAGATCGGCGCGTTGCAGACTGGCTGCGTAACGACCAGAAGAATCGCAGCGAAAACGTGATGATCGTAGACCTCATTCGCAACGACCTCGGTCGCCTGTGTACGTTCGGCAGCGTCCAGGTTGACAGCCTCTTTGCCGTCGAACGCTTCCCGACTCTGTGGCAGATGACCTCGACCGTCACCGGCGAACTACGGCGCGAAATCACCTTCGCGGAAATTTTCCGCGCGCTCTTTCCCTGCGGCTCCATCACCGGAGCGCCCAAAGTCCGTGCCATGCAACTACTCGCGCAGATTGAGCCGCAACCGCGCGGCATCTATACCGGCGCCATCGGCTACTTCTCACGCCAACGCAGCGTCTTCAACGTCGCGATTCGTACGCTGGAATTCGAGTCTCGCCCTATCGGTGGTGACGGTGCGAATGCAAAAATGGGCGTGGGCGGCGGCATCGTCATCGATTCCATTGCCACCGAAGAATTTCGTGAATGTCAGCTGAAAGCCGAGTTCCTTACGCGCCGCGAAGAACGTTTCTCGCTGGTTGAAACACTGCTCTGGGATGGCGTGTACCCGTTGCTCGAATACCATCTTGACCGGCTGCACGATTCAGCCGGCTATTTCGATTTCGCCTGCGATCGCGACGCGACGCGCACCTTGCTCCTCGCCCAAGTGAACTTGTTCAGCGATCAAACTCCGCACAAAGTCAGGCTGCTGGCCGACAGCGATGGCAACATTCACATCGAGCATCAACCGTTGCCGCAACTTTTAACCTCGGCCAAACAAGCATCAGGCCGCGTCCGTATCGCGACTGACCGCACCGATCCCACCGATCGCTTTCTCTATCACAAGACCACCCACCGGCCGCTTTATGCGAGCGCGTTTCAAGCAGCAAAAAATGCGGGGTTCGACGATGCTCTATTTCTCAATACACACGACCAGGTCACGGAGGGCGCGATCAGCAACATCTTCATGGTGAAGAACGAGCAATGGATTACGCCGCCGATCAGGTGCGGCCTGCTGCCCGGTGTCTATCGCCGCCACCTGCTTGACACCCATCCCGGCATCGAAGAGCGGCCGCTGCACCTGGAAGACTTGATAAGCGCCGACGCAATCTACCTTACCAATGCCGTGCGCGGATTGCGCCGCGTGGCCCTGGTTCCCTAAACAACGAAGGCCAAAGTATTTTCAACTTTGCGACCCGGTCGCCGTTGAAAACACTCTGGCCATGAGTCATGGTTAAACAATCTCCAGTTAGAACGTCCGCGACAATCCTGCAATTACGGTGTAGTCAGAGAATGCAGCATCCCCGTGCTCGTGATTTGCAAAATCCGTCACGCTGGTTTTGCGGTTGCGTTCCATCGCCCACGGTCCGCTCGCGTAAAACGAGTAGCGGCCGCGGCCGTACATCATGCCCGGCTCAATTGAAATCACATATCCGGGACGCCTGAAGCCGTTGCTTGATCCGAAGGCATCCCGCACCGGCACCCCTTCCATGCGCCCGCCCATGCTCAGGGCCAGGCCGCGCAGCAACTTCACTCCCGTCACAGGTCGCGAAAATCCGCCTCTCCAGAGATATTGATCCGTCGCCGAAACTACGTTCTCTCCCGCAGCACCTCGACCCGTTCTTACACCGGTCGTATCCTGCGGACTGAACAGCCATGAGCCAGTGAAATACGCGGCGGTTCTAAAATAAACAGGGTGATAGGCCTCTGTAGCGAGACTGAATCCCCACGTGCCATCGCCCGGTTGAATCGATTCATCGAAGGGCAAAGTCGTGGTGCTTCCGTTCGATAATGTTTTCGTTCCCTTGGCGTCGTTGATGCCCGTGGGCAGCTTCAGCTGAGCAGAAAAATTGATGTTGCCATGATTTTCTGTCGGGGGCCTGAACACCCACGTCTGCACGCCCACCGTCACATCGCCAATGCCGCCGGAGTGATACACGTTCAGCGGAGTGCTCTGACCATGTCGCGATGCTGCCATTCCCGGGATGCTGGCGATCATGCTCACCCGCGGTGTGAGCTGGTAGTTCAAGTCCAGTTCAAACAGGTCAACGTGATTGACCACCGCATTGTGCTTGGCCTGCCGCTCCGCCTGGTAGACCGTGCCTACGTAATGCCGGTACGAATTGTACGTGCGGAAACCCGTAGTAACCGTGAGTCCGTGCAGCAGGTTCGTTCCCGCATAGTGACGGGCGCTGGCTTCAGTTCCAGGGTCGAGTCCGGAAATGATTGGCTGCGGCGAGTGCGCCGCTACACAACCCTGGGCACGTGCCAGGGAGGGCATCGCGACAAGGGCGGAGAACAGAACGGCAGGAATCGCCATTCCCAATGGCAGGAACTTTTTCATCTTGTTTTTCTCCATGTGACAGATTTGTGCTGACCTCAAAATTCCCCCGGCGGGTCGTACCGCACGACGGGGAAAGCCGTGCGTGAACAATGCATCCGACCCTACCAGTTGCTCAGATTAAAAAGCTTCACCGATGCGGATGAGTTCCATCTCCACCTATGGATGGAGCGGGCGCGAAGCCCCGACCCATATAGTGAGCAAGCGATGGTCAAATACACTCGCCACTTTTTGAGTACGCAGTTCAAGTCCACCTTTGCGTTGGGGCTTGCGTTTTCGATCGCGTGTTCGACCCTTGCGGCCAAGAGCCTGCCCGACCCCACATTTAAAACACTTGATGGGCAGACTAGAAAGCTCTCGTCGCTTCGCGGCCAAGTTGTTGTGGTGAATTTTTGGGCGACATGGTGCGCCCCGTGTCAGGAAGAACTGCCGCTTCTTACGCAGATCGCCGCTTCCTATGCCGGCAAGCCGGTCAGTTTCGTTTTCATCTCGATTGACGAGAAAAAAGACCGCGCAAAGATTCCTGCCATGCTGACCAAGCTTCACGCTACCCTCGATAGCTGGGTTGATGCTGACAGCGACATGCTCGGCCGGTTCGGTCTAGGCGAAATCGTACCGGCCACCCTCGTGCTTGATGCTCAAGGCACGATCGTGGCTCGCGTAATGGGTGAGGCTAAATACGCGGATGTGCGTCAGCCCGTAGATTGGCTACTCCTCGGAAAAATTGGCCCCACGCCCAATGCGCTGACCAAGCGCTATTGATGCAAAATCCGGAATGTGAGCAGGCTCCGCAGATTGTTCATCTGGCCTAAGCACGAAAGGCTGGGTTGTCGTGCGCAATCAGTCCCTGCTCTATTCGTATCTGAGCGCTTCGATTGGATCGAGGTTTGCGGCCTTCCATGCAGGATAAATGCCAAACAGAAGTCCGATGGCGCACGACACGCTAAATCCGGTAATGACCCACAGCGTCGAGAGCGTCGCCGGCAGTCCAATCGGCAGGAAGTAAACGATCCACGTTAAGATCGCGCCCACAAGAATGCCGATGATTCCCCCTACCGCGCACAGCGTCACTGCTTCAGTAGTGAATTGCACCAGCAGCGCCCGCTTCGTTGCGCCAAGCGCCTTACGCACGCCGATCTCGCGGGTTCGCTCGGTAACGCTGACCAGCATGATGTTCATCACGCCAACGCCGCCCACCATCAACCCGACGCTCGAAACCGCGATCATAAACAGCACCAGCCCACCGGTAAGCTGGCCCCACAATTTCGACAGCGAATCCGGCCCGAAGATCTCGAAGTTGTCGTCCGCTTGCACCTTCACCTTGCGGCGCACGCGCAGCATTTCTCGTATCTCCTCTTCGACCAGGCTTTTGTTCTTGGGGTCGTCATACTTCACGCTGACCCACATATCCTTGTCTTCCGGATGCAGGTTGTGAAACGTGCCGAGCGGAAAAGTCACCATGTTGTCTTCCTGGTTCTTACCGCCGCCAAACGGCTGTTTGCGCTTATCCAGGACGCCGATCACTGTGTACAGGCCAGACTCGATGCTGACCTCTTTGCCGATAGCGTTGGTATCCCCAAAAAGTTCTTCCCATGTATCGTGGCCCAGAACGCAGATATGCTCCGCGCGCTGATCTTCCTGATCGGTAAACAAGCGCCCCTGCAAAAACGTCAGGTCAGTTACATTGCCAATCTCCGGCGTAGAGCCCTGCAATACCGTGCCGGCAACCTTCTTCCCGTTGTACTTAACTGAAACGTCACCGACGCGGAACTGTGCCTTCACATGCTGATATCCGCCATCGGCCGCGACCACATGGGGTAGCGTTCGCAGCGCAATCACGTCGTCCAGTGTCAGCTTCTTGCGCGTTAGCTGTTCAGTCGTGGGACGCACGCCGATCACCGGCATGTGAAACACCCAGAACACATTCGATCCCAGCGAACTTACCCAGTCCGAGACCCGGTTATTGAGCCCATTGATGACCGACGAGATGGTGATCACAGTGGTTACGCCAATCACGATTCCCAACACGGTCAATCCCGAACGCAGCTTGTTGGTTCGCAGCGTATCGAGTGCCATCTTTACCGATTCGCGAGTCTGTCCTTGCGCCATAAATACTCCAGCTAGTCCCTTGCCCCGATGCCCTAGGACCCTGTTTCGTAAGTTCCTGATTCTCTACATTTCCGCCCGGAGCGCTACAACCGGGTCCAGCTTGGCGGCCTTGCTCGCTGGATAAACCCCGAAGAAGATTCCCACACCGCCGGCCAGAATCAGGCCCAAAAAGATAGCCCATAACGGCACATCGGTCGGGAATCCAACAAAGATCGTGATCAGTTTGCCGACAACCACTCCACCCATCACGCCGAAAAATCCTCCGACCATTGACAGCGACGCGCTCTCAATCAGGAACTGCATCAACACATCCCGCTGCTTTGCGCCCAGCGCTTTGCGCACCCCGATTTCGCGGGTTCGTTCCGTCACGCTCACCAGCATGATGTTCATGATCACGACGCCACCCACGACCAGTGCGATGGAGCCAAGGCCCAGCACCACCCATGCAAACACGCCCAGCAACTGATTCGCAATATCGAGAAACGTGTCGTTGGTTTCCATCTCAAAGTCTTCGGGCTGCCCCGGCACATTGTGGCGCCGCGTACGCATGATCACGCGCACTTGATCCTTGGCCCGCTCCATCGCCTCAGGACCCCCGGTGGCGCGCGCATAGATGTCTACCGAATCGTTGTAGCCATAGGTATGTTGATAAGCCGTGAGCGGCACGGCGACCCAGTTGTCCTGCGATTGACCCAGCGTCTTTCCCTGCCGGTCGCCCACGCCAATAATGGAGTAGGGGATTCCGTCAACGCGAATCTCCTTGCCCAGCGGATCGCCTCCACCGAGAAGATTGTCAACGATGTCGGAGCCCACAATCGCGTTGTGCGTCGCATGCTCGTCATCTGCCGGGGTAAAACCGCGCCCCTCGGCTATGTCGATGTTGTTCAAAGACATCATCGTCCAGGAGTAGCCGCGCACGCCTGTGTTGTCGCTCGAGTGCCCGTTGTACACGACCTTGGTGTACTTGTTGAGCAGCGCGCCCACTTCGCTGCACTCTGTGCAACCTTCCCTGACCGCTTCGTAATCCTCGATGCGAACGATCTTCCGCTTCTGGTATTTGAAATACTCCTCGGCCGAAAAGATCACGCTCGACATCCGGGTTACCGTGAACACATCAGCCCCATACCCAGAAAGTTTGGTCGAGATATACTTCTTCGCGCCCTGCACCAGCGTAAGCACCATGATCACAGATGCCACGCCCATGACCACGCCGATAAGCGTGAGGATCGAGCGCAGCTTGTTGCCCCACAAAGATTGAAATGCGAGCTTAAAAGCCTCTGTCAGACTCATGGTTCCACTTTCTGCCGCCGCCGTCGCCGAGCACCAATTCCCGCCGCGCGAGCCGTTCCCCTTAGAAGCACGACTTTGAGCCGCAACCGACCGGCTCTCTAAGTGTACGCAAATCTATATTCGAGGGGCATCCGGTGCTAAGCCGTCGGTATGCATTTGACGAAACAGCACTTCCTCAGGCCGCAAATAAGTCGCAAACCGGCTCGTACACGCGCCGAGGCGTCGTTTCCTTCACGTTTGATACGCAGGATGGGCTCTGGTGGTTCCGGCGGTTGCACCCACGCGAACCCCACTCCTCGTGAACCCAACCAGGTTCAGCATAACGAGGTCCTCAATCGAGCGCCCAGGAACGGAACTGACTCGATCTTGAATCGTCTGCGTGTTAATGCGGCCGACCGAACAGCAAAGCCTTCATTAGGTAATCTTAGAGCTGTTTCGCAATACAGATAGACTTTTGTGAAATTGGTGGAGGGAGGCCATTCTTGAGCAAAAAGCCACTTGAGTGCGTGCTTTCGCTCTGCACCAATCCGAGACTGGTATTGCCCGCGTGACGCTTTCCCTATCAAACCTTCGGTGCTGGTGTTCAGGTACGGCATTGCTACGGGGCGCTGTCAGAGGAATCCGGCTGCCGATCTGCGCGGGGCGCTCACGCCGGCAAAGAAAGCTAACTTTGCGGCGGTAACGGAACCTGGACAACTGGCGACGATTCTCCGTGCCCTCTATTCCTATGACGGTACATTGCCGGTTCGCTGTGCTTTGCGCCTTGCTCCGTTGGTGGCGGTTCGGCCCGGTGAGTTGCGCAAAGCTGAGTGGAAGGATATAGACATGGCCAAAGCCGAGTGGCGCTTTGTGGCATCCAAGACGAACCCGAATCATCTGGTGCCCCTGAGTAAACAAGCGTTGGCAATTCTCCGCGAGGTACGACCGCTCACGGGCGAGGGGCGCTTTGTATTCCCGAGCGCACGGAGCGCACAGCGGCCTATGTCCGACGCGGCGGTATTGGCCGCGATGCGGCGCATGGATATCCCCGCGGATGAAATGACGGGACACGGTTTCCGCGCTACGTTTCGCACTATCGGCGCTGAGGTGTTGAAGTTCCGCTTTGACCTGATGGAGCACCAGTTGGCCCATGCAGTGAAAGATGCCAACGGGACCGCCTACAATCGCACGTCATTCCTGCCTGAGCGCAAGCGCATGATGCAGAAGTGGGCCGATTACCTGGACCAACTCAAGACAGGAGAGGCCGCAAACGTGATCGTCGGCAACTTTGGGGTCGCCAGATAGAAGGCGATCTACGCAACAGCGGCACAGCTAGTGGTAAACAGACTCGGCTTTCATCTTCCAACTGACGGATTTCATGCCTGCACCTGCTTATCTTCAAAACAGCCTGAGCTCATCTTCGCGTTCGCCAAATCCAGGACCATCTGAAATGATCACCTTCACTGAGCTCCCGTCTTGGTGGGCCGCGATCGCGGCATACAGTTTGGACTGAAGCTCTAACCCCGAGCCGCGTGAGCCATCCACTGCGAGGATGAACCGGTTCAGGAAAGCCTGATTCGGGCTGCCGGAATCAACCATCAGCACCTGCAGATACTTCGGGCCGGGAAGGAACTTGATGCCAGCCCGGAGGCCTTTGGAGCTGGGCTCGTGGTGAGTCGCCTCGATCTTAGGAACAGCATCGGCAGAAAACGTGCGGAACGAAGCGATGGTCTTGTCTGTGAATTCGCCCGTAACCGAAGCTTGGTCACCCGCAAGGCGAAAGAGAACCTTGTGTGCGTTTCCGATGGTGGATATCTGCTCAGGCGTCAACCCGTAGTCGGCAGTCTCCATCACCGTGTCAGGCCCAAGGACGGTTCGTGCGCTGCTGCTTCCATCTCCAGACAGGGGTACGACGTAGCCGTCCAGGTTCAGAACCAGAGAGGGCCCGGACGAAATAAACATCCAATTAGGTAGGGTCAGTTCAACTCTTACGAAATAGAGCGGCTGCGGAACCACAAGACCAATGATCTTCATGTTGAGATATCGCCTCGTAACGAACGAGCCGCCGTCGAGTTTCAGATCTGGGCAGGCGATGACGGCGCCCTCCGCACCGGTGATCTTGTCCTTGGTCCATTCGACACGGTTCGCAAACGCGGAGCACGGCAGAACGAGCGCGGCGGCGCATAGCGCAGAGAGAATCCGGTTGTGGGATTTCATGGCTGACAGGATAGCAGAGCGGTCGCAATGACCTTGCCCTCGTGTCGAGTTCCACTTTTGCACACTCACTATTTTTCCAAAATGCCATTTCACGCCCCGCGAGGTGGTTCCATCGCGTCGATATGGGTCCAGACTCTTTCTATTGGGGGCAACATACGATGCAGGGACGCGAAACAGGAGAGAGGTTAATCAGGCTGCCAGAGGTTAAGCACCTCACAGGCTATGGGCGTGCGAGCATTTACAGGCTTCAGAAATCAGGCCTGTTCCCGCATTCGGTAAGTCTTGGCGGTGGTCACGCCATCGCATGGAAACTTAGCGCCGTCATGAACTGGATCGCATCCCGCGAGGCGAAGTAATGACCGCCGCTGAGTTTGCCGTGCTGGTGGATGGGCGCGCTGTGGGCCGCAATCGTTTTCAGGCGCGCT
>JANXYB010000098.1 GCA_025350325.1 Acidobacteriaceae bacterium | reverse complement strand
TATTGATAGAGATCAAGCTGCTTGCGCGCGATGAGCAGCTTTTCTCTGAAATTAAGTTCGCCCATGAAGTCCCTTCAACCATTAGTGCGAGTCAGCCCTTCACGAAAAGCCGCCTCGCTTCGCACCTGTCCGCGGAGTTAGTAATCTGCCTCTCCAACTCCGCTAACTTCACTACGCCTTTACTTCCTTCGCGAATACTTCCTGCGCCGCCGCTACTGCTTCGCCGTACTTCACCGGCAGGCCCAGTGTGTCTTTCGCGATGTGCTCCATCGCACCCAGGAACGCAACGGTGTCGAGATAATCGAAGAATCCTAAGTGGGCAACGCGGAAAATCTTGCCCTGCATCTCTCCCTGGCCATTGGCCGTGACCAGCGCGAATCGCGTTTTGAGCGCCTTGACAACGTCACCTGAATTCATGCCTTCGGGCACTGCAACAGCCGTAGCCGCCGCAGCCGGAGCGGTCGGAGCGAATAGCGTGAACCCCAGTGCTACCAGGCCCGCGCGCGTCGCGGCTGCGTTCACCTGCGCATTATCGACCAGGGCGATGCGGCCCTTTTCAAGATCGCCGCCAGCCTGCCCAGCAATATAGTCGAGCGCTGCACCGAGTCCTGCGATTAGTGCGACGGCAGGCGTGTACGCACTCTCGCCCTTTACGGCGTTCTTGCGTTCCTTGCGCAGGTCGAAGTAGTAGCGCGGATTCTTTGACTTCTCCATCGCTGCCCACGCCTTCTCGCTCACGCTCAGATAGGCCAGGCCCGGCGGAATCATTACCGCCTTCTGCGATCCCCCAATCAGGATGTCGATGCCCCAGCCATCCACGTCAAAGTGGGTCGTGCCCAGGCCGGTAATGCCATCGACAACCAGTAGAGCCTCAGGCGCATTTTCCTTGAGGAGCTTTGCAATGGCCTCAACGTCATGACGAACAGCGGTAGAGGTTTCAGTCGCCTGTAAGTAAACCGCGCGATGCTCCGGCTTTAGAGCCTTCTTTACCTGGGCAAGGTCGAAGGTCTGCCCATAGGGCACCTTCACCACGTCCACATCGCAGCCAAATGCCTTGGCTAGATCGATCCAGCGCTCGCCAAATTTTCCGGCAGTCAGCACCAGCACGCGATCGCCCGGCGAGGTTAGATTGGAAACCGAGGCTTCCATCGCGCCTGTGCCCGACGAAGATAGGAGCAGGACGTCATTTTGAGTGCCTACGAAGACCTTTAATTGCGCCAGCACTTTCTGGAACAAGGCGCGAAACTCGGGGGTGCGATGATGCATGTCGGCAGCCGCCATGGCGAACTGGGCGGCGGGAAGCAGTGGGGTTGGTCCGGGGGTAAACAAACGTGTTTTGCGAATCATGGCTATTCCTCACCTACCGACTAAAGGAAACAGTGCCGGAAATCACATAATACACACAATTGTGAGAAATGTGAATAAAGTCGTGGTGTAAAAGAGTGAGTGATGGCCGAAGCCGTGCCAAACCCGCGCCTGTTTCCGGTCCTGTCAGTCGGCGCACCGAGCCTCATGTCCGGCGCTAAATTAGCACGCATCCCTACCGGGGCAACTAGAATTGAAAACATGTCCGATGCAGGCGCACTCGAAGCACTGATCAGCCAACAGGTCATCACGGCAATGAAACTGCACGATGCGGAGCGCGTTGGCACTCTCCGGCTCATCAAAAACGCCCTCAAAAACAAATCGATTGAGAAGCGCGAAGCCCTCATCCCGGCTGAGGAACAGCAGGCGCTGGCCACGATGATCAAACAGCGCCGCGATTCGATTGAGCAGTTCACCAAGGGGAATAGGCCCGAGCTTGCTGCCAAGGAGGCCTCGGAGATTGTGGTTATCGAGGAGTTCCTGCCCAAGGCTCTCGATGAAGACGGTCTGCGCGCGCTGGTCGCTGAAGCGATAGCCGAACAAGCCGGCAAGTCTGGGCAAAAGCCCACTCCCAAGGAAATGGGCTCCATTATCAAGGCCGTTCAGGCCAAGCTGCAATTTGCCGGTCTGCGCGCCGAGGGCCGCCTCGTCAGCGAGCAGGTCAAGGCGATGCTGGCGAGTTAGTTTTGCCGAAACTGCGCACTGTAGATGAAAGAGATTTTTGCAACAAGCTTCTGAATACCTGAAGGTACTGAGCGGCGTTAAGAAGTCATCTTAGATCACTGATAAGACCATCAAAAGAATTGTGATCGAGGAGTGTCGGTGAAGCTTTGCACCAATTTATCCCCGCTCGTGTTCCTTTTGCTTTCTGTGCTCGCCACGTCAAGCCTTGAGGCGCAGGGCCCACCCTTCCAGATCGACGATCCGGTACCGGTGGACTTTCAGCATTACGAGTTCTACATCTTTGGCGGCGCGACGGGGACGCCTGCGGAGATGGACTTCTCCGGGCCAGCCTTCGAATTCAACTGGGGTGCCCTCCCACGCTTGCAGTTACACGCGATCCTTCCCTTCGGTGGCATCCATCCATCGAACAATCCTGTGTATCTGCCTGCGGGACGGGGCCCGAGCGCTTACGGGCTCACCGACATGGAAGTGGGCGTCAAACTTGCAGTCATCAAAGAGACGAAACACATTCCGCAGATCGGCCCGTTTACGATGTTCGAGGTTCCCACCGGCAACTACGATAAGGGCCTCGGCGTGGGCAAGGTCTGGTACAAAGTACCGCTATGGGCGCAGAAAAACTTTGGCCGCTGGACCGCGGATGGCGGCGCCGGCGAAGTGGTCGTGCCGCAAACGGATTACCGCAATTACCCCTATGGCGGATTTCTGCTGAAGCGCGAGTTCAACGAGAAGTTGGAGATCGCCGCGGAAGTTTTTTCGCATGGCAGAGAAGGATTCGCCGCACCACAAACTCAATCCTCTACCATGATCGACGCTGGCGGCTACTATCACCTCAAAGGCGACGGCATGCAATTACTGTTTGCATATGGACACTCCATCGCAGGCCAGACAGAGAACTATGCTTACCTGGGCATGTACTGGACGTGGGGCAAAGACAGCGGTAAGCCTGACGACAAGGACCCGGGCTCCGGTTCCCCCGATAAGAAGGCGCTGTTGAAAAATGCGCTGTTCTCGGGACAAGGTTTAAAACATGGCTTCTGATTTGCGTTGCGATCTATAGCCGATGAGACGCGCACGTGATGCGGTATCGACTATCACGTCAGCAAACCGCGGCGCTGATCGAGAAAGCTTCGCACCGATACGTCTTTCTCAAGGCCAATGGCGATGTCGTATGCGTGACGAGCTTCGTCGTGCGCCCCTAAACGGGCAAGCACGTCTGCGCGAGCTGCCCAGTACGGCTGATATTCCGCGAGGCGCGCATCGGCCGCTGCGGCATCCAAGGCTGTAATAGCTGCACGCGCGCCTTGTGACTCTGCAATCGCCAGCGCGCGATTCACTTCTGCTACGGGCGAGCCGCTGAGCAACAACAGCGCGTCGTAGAGTGCTACGATAGCCGTCCAGTTGGCCTGTCCCGTGCGTCGCCGAGCGACGTGGGCAGATTGGATTGCCGCCTCTAATTGGAATCGTCCTACAGAGCCAATCGCACTGGCACGGTAGAGCAACGATTCAGCCTCGGCAATCATTTGCGTGTTCCAGAGCGCTGGATCTTGCTCGGCCAGCGGCACGTATTTGCCTTGCGCGTTGCGGCGTGCGGACCGGCGTGCCTCGGCATGAAGCATCAGCGACAGCAAGCCCAATCCTTCAGGCTCGTTAGGCAGCAACTGGGCCACAAGGCGGCAGAGGTAAATTGCTTCTTCGGCTAAATCGCGGCGGGCTAGGTCAGATCCGACGGCGTCTGACCAGCCCTCTGCAAACGCAGCATAGATCGCGTCAAGCACAGTATCGAGACGCCCCCGAAGCTCGGTGCGATCGGGGATGCGCAACGGGATTCCAGCTTGCCTGATTTTGGTTTTTGCGCGCACCAGTCGCTGGCCCATGGTCGCGGGAGAAATCAAAAACGCAGAAGCGATTGTCGCCGCATCGAAATCCAAAACTGCTTGCAGCATCAACGGAGCGCGAATGCCCGATTCGATCGCCGGATGCGCGCAGGCAAACATCAGACCGAGTCGCCGATCGGGTATCTCCTCGCTTTCTGAGATAGATTCGATTGCGTCGGCCGTATCTTCGAGGTTATCGGTCGTAATTTCACGACGATTTGCGCGCACAGTATCGAGAAACTTGCGTCGCGCCACCGTGACTAACCAGGCCTCAGGGTTTTTGGGGCAGCCATTGCGCGGCCAGTCGTCGAGCGCTGCGGCGAATGCCTCTGACAGTGCATCCTCGGCCGCCGCAACATCGCGCGTTCGCGCCGCAACAAAGGCGACCAGCTTGCCATAGCTGCGGCGCGCAACTGCATCGGCCGTGCTGTGTGCAAGCCAATCGCCTTCCTGTTTCGTCATACGATTACATCGCCCAGATGGGTCGCACTTCAACGGTGCCATGCTGCGAACCAGGGCAGCGAGCGGCCCACGACAGAGCTGCATCGAGATCGGCAACTTCGATCAGGTAGTAGCCTCCGAGTTGTTCCTTGGTGTCGGCATAGGGGCCGTCGAGCACTTGCTGTTTGCCATCAACTGTGCGCACGGTTGTGGCCGTTGCTGTCGGCTGGAGTCGATTCGAGCCTTTCAACGCGCCGGCCTGCTTGAGCGCCTCGGTGTAGGCCATTTAGGCGGCGTATCCCTGTTCGCGCTGAGCCTCGGTCATCTTCGGCCAGCTTGCCTCGTCCACATAGAGTGACAACATGTATTGCATCGAAATCCTCCGTCTTGGATTGTATGCGGGCTCATAGGAGCGCCGTTACTCCCATGACGCACGAAGCTCGCCGATTTCGACAGTGCCGCGATTTTTTCTAAAATAGAAGAAGAAAAATATTCGAAAGTCCAAATCCACTATGACGTAATCATTCAGAAGGCGTTGGTCTGCTTCGATTGGCGGCCGGATTCAGAAGGGGCGTGCTTCGACATTGGCCACGGAGGCCAGCTTGAGCAGACCCAATTCGCCCGCAAGGCGCTCGAGCCGTTCTCGGGTGCCAGCCATGGGACGAACCAGCGGCAGGCGTACCACATCCGATGTGCGACCCATGAGGCTGAGGATCGTCTTCACCGGGCCGGGATTTGATTCCCAGAAATTCCCTTCGAACAGCGGCGCATATTTGCGCTCAATCGCGCGCGCCTGCGCCCTATCGCCCTTAAGCGCGGCGCGAATCATGTGCGCCACTTCTGCAGGCGCTTCGTTTGATGCCACACTGATCAGACCGTGCGCGCCTAGTTCAATGGCGTCGAGCGCCAGGCCGTCGTCGCCACAAAAAATCTTGAAGGCACGGGGCAGCAAGTGCACCAGTTCTTTGATTTGCGGCAGCTTGCCGGATGCCTCTTTAATGGCCGCGATGTTTGGGGTGGCCTCCGCCAACCGCAACGTGGTTTGCGGTTCAAGGTTTACGCCGGTGCGGCCCGGCACGTTGTAAAGCACCACGGGGATCGGATCGACCGCTTTAGCGAGTGCCAGGAAATGTTGAAACTGGCCTTCCTGGGTCGGCTTGTTGTAGTAGGGATTGGCGGAAAGGATGGCATCGACACCGGCGACCTGGCGCAGGAGAGCAGCCTGGCGGAGCAGCGTGCGCGTGCAATTATGAGTGCAGCCAGCCCATACAGGAACGCGCCCCGCCGCCGCGCTGACGACGATGCGGACCGCATCGAGCCATTCATCTTCGTCGAGGGTTGCAGCCTCGCCAGTCGAGCCGCAGGCTACCAGGAAGTCGATGCCCGACGCGATCTGCCAGTCAACAAGCGCGCGCAGCGCTGCTTCGTCCATCGATCCGTCCGCCTTGAAAGGCGTGACAATTGCCGTCCCGCAACCCTTTGTTTCCATCACAGGTGAGTGTATACCGAATGATGCAGCGTCGGAGCGAGGCGAATTGGCTCTCTGCATTGAGGCGAGGCCTACAACTGATCGAAGACTTCGCGAAAATCAAAGGCACCGGATTTGCCGGCCAGCCATTCGGCGCCGCGCACAGCGCCAAGAGCGAAGCCGCGCCGGCTGTGCGCATCGTGCCTCAATTCAATTGAATCGTCGGGCCCGGTTGCGGTGACTACATGCTCACCCGCAGCGTCGCCGATGCGATGGGATGTCACCTCGACTTTGTTACCAGGATGCGCGGCCTCGATGATCTGTTGCAAAGTGATGGCGGTGCCGGAGGGTGCATCAAGTTTAGAAGTGTGATGTGTCTCGCTGATCGAAAATTTGTAGCCCTCGATCGTTGCCATCTCCGCGGTAAGGCGAAAAAGCTTTTGCACGCCGATGGAGAAATTAGTTCCATACAGCAGTGCGCCACGCCGAGCGGCCTTGGCTTTCATCTCGTCCAACTGCGCATACCATCCGGTGGTGCCGACAACGATGCGGTAGCCCAGCGCCAGCACGGCGCGCATGTTTTCAACGGCGCTCGCCGCATTGGTGAAGTCGATGACTACGTCGACGCCGGCCAGCATCGGTGCGGTCAGTGCAGACGCGCTGGAGTTTTCGTTTATGTCGAGAGCACGCACGCTGTGTCCTCGTTCGCGCGCAACTTCCGCCACCAAGCTACCTGTTTTTCCCTTGCCGAGCACTAAAAAAAGCATTTCTACCTCGCAGGCTCCGTGGCCAGCTTTTGCGCTTCTACATCGAAGATTGCAGGATCGGGATCAGTAAAAAAAGCAGCGTGCAGCGAGCGCACTGCTTCATCCGCATCGTCCTCATCGATCATGAAACTCATGTTGATTTCGCTCGCACCCTGCGAGATCATGCGCACGTTGATGTGGCGAATCGCCGTAAATACCTGTGCCGCCATTCCGTTTCGACCGCGAATGTCTTCGCCAACAAGGCAGACCAGCGCCTTCTTGCCCTCGTATTTCACGTCGGCCAATTTGCTGAGGTCGGCGGCGATGGCAGGCAGCTTTTCATTTGAATCGACGGTCAGGGAGACTGACACTTCACTGGTCGAGACCATGTCGACGGGGCATTGGTGCTTATCGAAGATTGAAAAAATCTCACTCAGATAGCCGTGCGTCATCAGCATGCGGCTCGCTACCACGTCGATGATGCTCAGCTTCTTTTTGACTGCAATTGATTTGAATGGACTGCTGCAGTGCGGCGCGATGGAGATGATGCGCGTGCCTTCGTTACCGGGATTGCGGCTGTTGAGCACGTGCACTGGAATGTTCTTTTTGACTGCCGGCAAGATGGTGGCGGGGTGCAGTACCTTGGCGCCGAAGTAAGCCAATTCAGCGGCTTCTTCAAAACTGATCACCTTGACGCGCAATGCATCGGGGCAAACGCGCGGATCGGACGTCATGATGCCGTCAACGTCGGTCCAAATCTCGATGGCATCAGCGCCCAGAGCTCCACCGATCAGGGCACCGGTAAAGTCAGAGCCGCCGCGGCCCAAGGTGGTGGTGATGCCCGCTTCGTTTGAAGCGATAAATCCACCGATTACCGGCACTTTGCCATGGTTGAGCAGCGGCCGCAGATGTTCGGCCACGCGTTTCTCGATCAAAGCGTCTTGTGGAATGGCGCGCTGAAACTGCGAGTCGGTAATGATGATGTCGCGGGCATCGAGATGAACCGCGTTGATGCCGCGCTCAATGAAGGCAGCTGCGATGATGCGGCTGGAGATGCGTTCGCCGTAGCTCACGACAAGATCGGAGATGCGCGGAGTCAACTCGAGAATCGCTGCGAGTCCGCGCAGGATTTCATCGAGCGAATCGAATTTTTGATCGATCAGGTTGCCCAGTTCTGCTGCGTCAGGCGCATTTTTGACCAGCGCGACTGCGGTATCGCGATGGCGCGAACGCAGCCGCGAACTGATAGCGAGTGCACCGGTGCGGTCGCCGATCGCGGCAGACGAAGCAGCACGTAGTAATTGGTCTGTAACTTTGGACATGGCAGAAACGACGACCACGGTTTGCTTGCCGGCGGATACACGGCTCTCGACAATCGCCGCGGTACGACCGATGGCCGTGGGATCTTCGACAGAGGTGCCACCGAACTTCATTACCACCAGGCTCATGCAATCTTCCCATTTGCCGCATTGCCGCAGCTTCTACGCTCGCGCGATCGCCTCGACGACAGGCTCAAGTTTACCCAGGCTTGCGAGCAGTTCCGCGTTCAGAATCGCCGCGCCCGCCGCACCGCGGATGGTGTTATGCGAAAGCACCGTGAACTTCCAGTCGAGAATGCTGCAGGGACGCAGGCGACCCACTGTGACCGCCATGCCGCGACCCCGATTGCGATCGAGACGGGGCTGGGGACGATCGTCTTGCGGAGCCCATTCCACCGGCTGATCGGGCGCCATCGGCAAGCCTTGCCCGGCCAGCGGCTTAAACTCCGCCCAGGCAGACAGTAATTCTAAGCGCGTAGCGGCACGACCAAGCTTGTTGCCCAACTTGATTGACACGTTTTCTGTATGGCCGTCTTCAACGGCAACGCGATTGCACTGGGCGCTAATGCGCGCGGCAAGCGGGATTACGCTGTGGCCGTCCAGCCTGCCCAGCAGCTTCAGTGTCTCGGCTTCCATCTTTTCTTCCTCGCTGCCTATGTAAGGCACAACATTTCCGAGGATGTCCATTGAAGGCACGCCGGGGTACCCTGCGCCTGATACGGCCTGCATGGTAGTCACGAAAATCTGTTCGATGCCGAAGCGCTCCTCGATCGGCTTGAGAGCCATCACGAGCCCAATCGTCGAGCAGTTTGGATTGGTCACCATGTAGCCGCCTGACGCTCCACGCGACGGCTGCTCCTCGATCAGGTGCAAGTGGTCGGCATTGATCTCTGGGATGACAAGAGGCACATTCGGAGCCATGCGATAGGCGCTCGAGTTTGAAATGACGGCGCAACCGGCGTCGGCAAAGCGCGGCTCCATTTCGCGGGCAATGGCGGCGTCGAGAGCGGCAAAAATTATCCTCGGCGCTCCCTCAGGATCGGCTGGCGCAACAGTCATGCGCGCGATGCGATCCGGCAACACGGTGTCGAGCCGCCACTTGGCGGCCTCTCCGTAGGTTTTGCCGCTGGAACGGTCGCTGGCCGCAAGCCACTCCACCTCAAACCACGGATGGTTCTCGAGCAGTTGAATGAAGCGTTGGCCGACCATTCCGGTCGCGCCCAGGATGCCGATTGGATATTTTCTTTGCATGGTCTTGAACTATCAAGTGTACAGGAGAGCCGCTTCGTCCAAAGGTGTTTTGGCGGCGTTTGATCCGGTTTTGAAAACGCTGCCGAACAGACTTAAAAACGAGCCGTCAGGAGATGGGCCGCTTTGGGCTCGCCGCCAGGTCGCCTACAACGGTTGTCCATGCGCGCACATACCAGCGCTTCACGAGTCCGTTGAGAACGTAAGGGTCAGCCCTGGCGAATTTCTCTGCAACCTCCGGCGAGTCTCCCCTGAAAAGCAGCAACGCGCAGTCTGGCGGGTCTTGCAGCAATCCCCCCAACACCAACTCGCCGCATGCGCTCGCTTTCCATCCCATTTTGAGGTGGGCATCGCGAAACTCGGCGCGCCTCGACACGTAGTCTTCGCTGACTTCGTAAAACAGTAGGTAATGCAATGTGTTTTGCCTCCTTGGCAGCGTTCTGTGACGTTCAGTATGGATGCGAATGTTAGACTTGCCCCAATCCGCGGAGGAACCGAGAACAAATGCGAACTTTTCATACGCTGGCTGCCACACTTTTCTTCACCTTGACCGCGAACGGCTTTGCGCAGCGCATCGAAGTCACAGTGCCGGCGACGAAGCCTCTCAATGGGCACCTGATTGTTGTGTTCGCAAGGAGTGAAAAGCCCGAGCCGCGCATGCAGCTCTCTGAGGATTATCACTCGGCTGAGGGCTTTGGTGTCGACGTTGCAGATTCTGCTCCCGGCAAGCCCATCGTTGTTGATGCCAAGACTTTCGGCTATCCGCGCCGTTCGCTGACTGACCTTGAGGCTGGAGACTACTATGTGCAGGGCGTATTCAATGTGTATGAACAGTTTCACTTGAGTTCGGGTAAGACTGTGTGGCTCCCACCTGACAAGGGCGAGGGGCAGCATTGGAACGAGAAGCCCGGCAACCCCTATAGCAAACCGGTAAAGATTCACTTCGATCCAGGAGTGCAGGCGCCGGTAAAGTTGCATCTCGACCAGACGATCGCGCCGATAGAGGGCACCGATCAGGATCCAGAAACGATGGCCGCGAAAGATCCCGCGGCCAAGTGGCTCAAGTTCATGCGCTTTCGCAGCGAAAAGCTGAGCAAATTTTGGGGGCGCGACATGTTTCTCGGGGCGTGGGTTCTTTTGCCCGACGGCTTTGATGACCATCCCGATGCGAAATATCCGCTCATCGTCTACCAGGATCACTATCATGCCGGTATCGGACCGGTTGGCTTTACCAGCGTCGCACCCGACCCAAAAAATCCCGCATTTAGGCGCCTGCAGATGGGTTATCGGCTATATCAGGATTGGACAACCGGCCGCCTGCCGCGCGTGATCATGATCTATGTTCAGAATGCGAATCCCTACTACGACGATTCGTATGTGGTCGATTCAGCCAACGTCGGACCGTACGGCTCGGCTATCAATGAAGAGTTGATTCCAGCAATTGAGAAAAAATATCGCGGCATCGGCCAGGGCTGGGCGCGGGCCACCTTTGGCGGTTCGACCGGCGGTTGGGAAGCGCTTGCGACGCAGGTCTTCTACCCCGACATGTACAACGGCACGTATTCTGCCTGCCCAGACCCCATTGACTTTCACGCATACCAGAACATCGACCTCTACAACGACAAGAATGCGTTCGTGCGCAAAGGCGACTTTGGCGAAGTTCCCATCGCGGGCGACCGCAAATCCGATGGCACCGTCATCGCGACAGCGGGTGGGGAATTCGGCTACGAGTACGTGCTCGGGACGCACGGGCGTTCAACGGAACAGTGGAATATCTGGCAAGCGGTTTACTCACCCGCGGGAGAGGACGGCTATCCCGCGCAAATCATTGACCCCATCACCGGCGACATTGACAAGAAGGTGCTCGAATATTGGAAAGAGCACTACGATCTGACCGCAATTTTGAAGCGTGACTGGCCCACGCTGGGGCCCAAGCTCGAAGGCAAGTTGCACTTGATGGTGGGCGATGCAGATACATACTTTCTCAACAACGCTGTACACATGTTGCAGAAGCAACTCGACGCGACGCGCAATCCGCACTCCGATGCGACATTTCAATACGGGCCGGGCTCGCCGCATTGCTACACGGGCGGACCGCCTGAGTACACCATGCAGACAAATAACAGCGAATGGACGCAGCGCGTGTTGCCGCTGATGGTAGATCACATGCTCGCGACCGCGCCTGAGGGCGCAGACGTCAAGTCGTGGAGATACTAGAGCAGTTCTGGAATCCGTATACTTTTTAAGATTCGTGACGAGTGGCTTTTTCTTGATAAAAAAGCCACTTGAGTGGGTGCTTTCGGTCTACATCAATTGCGAAACTGCTTTAGGCGCTCATCGCTGCCAGCACGGCGTCAGCGAATTGCGTCGTTCCGGCGGTGCCGCCCACGTCGCGTGTCAGCGTCTTGCGCTCGCCGTACACCGTCTCGAGAGCCTTCTGCACTCTCTCTGCCGCGTCGCTCTCGTTGAGATGATGCAGCATCAGCACTGCTGATTGCAGCAGTGCGGTCGGGTTGGCTAGATCCTTCCCTGCGATATCGGGCGCTGATCCATGTACAGCCTCGAAGATGGCGCAGTCGATTCCGAGGTTTGCGCCCGGCACCAGTCCCAACCCGCCTACGAACGCCGCACAAAGATCGCTGACTATATCGCCGTACAGATTCTCTAGCAGCAGCGTGTCGTACTGGTAGGGATTCATGACCAACTGCATGCAGGTGTTGTCGATGATGTGTTCGCCGTAGAAGATTTCAGGAAAGCCCTCCGCCACCTTGCGAGCGCAGCGCAGAAACAGTCCGTCGGACATCTTCATGATGTTGGCCTTGTGAATGGAATGAATCTTCTTGCGCCCATGTTTGCGCGCGTATTCAAAGGCAAACTTGGCGATGCGCGTGGAGCCCTTCTCCGTGATGACCTTGATGCTCTCGACTACGCCGGGCACGACTTCGTGTTCCAGGCCGACGTACTCACCCTCAGTATTTTCGCGCACGATGATCAGGTCAACGCCGGGCCACTTTGTTTCCATGCCGGGTAGATTCTTGATTGGGCGGAAATTCGCAAACAGGTCAAATTGCTTGCGCAGCGTGACGTTGATGCTTTTGAACCCGCCGCCAATTGGCGTCGTTACTGGCCCTTTCAACGCGACCTTGTTGCGCGTGATCGAATCGGTCAAATCGGCAGGAATGTACTCGCCAAAAATTTCGAAGGCCTCGGCTCCAGCCGCGAAGCGTTCCCACTCCCACTTGATGCCTGTCGCTTCGAGAATGCGAACTACAGCCTGCGTTACTTCAGGCCCAATGCCGTCGCCGGGGATCAGCGTTACCTTGTGCGTTTTATTTTGCGCCATCGCGTTTCCTTTTGCTGTCGTTTATCTTCCATGTGCCTTGCCGAAGAAATGGAAGAGGGCGATGGCGGCAAGCACAATCCCCGCCAGCACTTCCATGACTACATAGATTGCCGCGGCTTTGCCTGTTCCCTTGGCAAGGCCGTAGAGGGATTTCTTTACGCTCTCACTGAAAATGTTTGGCTCATTTCTTGCCTTTGCCGGTCCTATGGCTTTCTAGCAGGCCTTCCAATTCTTCTTTGAATTCGCTTACATCCTTGAAGTCGCGATAGACCGAAGCGAAGCGAATGTAAGCCACGGTATCGAGGCCCTTGAGGTGCTGCATGATCAGCTCGCCGATCTCGCTGGTGGTGCGCTCGCGTTCCGGAGCGTCCACGAGAAAGGTCTCTGTTGCATCGACAATCGTCTCAAGTTTGCTTGATGGCACGGGCCGTTTCTCACATGCGCGCAGCAGTCCGCTGAGGATCTTCTGGCGGTCGAATCGCTCGCGCCGGCCATCTTTTTTCACCACCATGTAAGGGATTTCGTCAATGCGTTCGTAGGTAGTGAAGCGGCGATTGCAGCGCTCGCATTCGCGCCGCCGCCGTATCGAGTCGGCTTCTTTACTCTCCCGCGAATCAACGACGCGGTCCTGCCCAAAACCGCAATAAGGACACTTCATGCTAGGGCGATTCTAATTCAGAGCTTAGGATCAGGGCTTCGGAGAACCGGGCCTATGGGATGGGGACTAACAGCGTCTTGCTCGCCAGGGCGGTGAGACCGTCTAAAGAGCCGAGAAACTTTGTCGAGACGAGAGGAGCGTCGGCCAGGTGCCAGAGCAATTCGGCATTGTTCCAGGCAGATTCCCTAGCCGCCGCAACGCTCCAAGCTGCGAGGGTATTTTCCAAGGGTGAAAACGACGGCAAAGCGTCGCCCAAGAGGCGAACATTCAAAGTTCGCTTTGCTGCATTGATCTGGGCGTCAAGTGTCGAGTTGAGTGCTGTGTAGTCGTCGTAGCGTGCAGTGCCGTGCTCGGGAGCGTTTGCCGAGTCCTGGCACGTGACCAAGATTGCCTGCGGCAGATCGTGATTGATGTGGGCGTTGATACCAGACATGGCGAACTGGATGCGCGCCGTCATCGGCTGACTGCGCTGATCGAAGAGAGCCTGCCAGCAGCCGGGAGTCAATTCGCCAGAGAGCGACGTCTTTATGGCGCCAAGGTAGAAACGCGCAAACCGGACATCGAGCGCAGCAATCCAGGCGGAGTCGGTAAAGCCGCCTGAGTTGACCTGCGCCTGGACCGCCAGGGTGACGTGGAGATAAAGCCAGTTGAACCACTTGAGACCGTCGCCATCGGCGCATGCGGCGTCAATTGTCTCAAGGATCTGGACGACATCTGCGACGGACTGCGGGCGGGTTTGAACGGCTTCGACAAGAGTGGGGTCGTAGGGAAACATGGTGGGCAATGATAAACGGGCGCTGACGGGGTTGGATAGATATTGTTGCGCTCAGACGCGAGGAGCGAAGGCTCTGATCTTGAGTAGGCGAGCTTTGGCTAGCTTAGAAAGTCGGCGATCGCGGTCACCACTGTCTGTTGCTCATCCGCGCGTAACTCCGGGAAGATGGGCAGGGCGAGCACTTCGCGTGCGGCGCGTTCGGCCTCAGGGAAACTACCGTCCGCATAGCCCAAGCTCTGCAATGCGTGCTGCATGTGGAGCGGGACAGGGTAATAAATTTCCGACCCGATCTTGCGTACGGCCAGGAACTCGCGCAGTGCGTCGCGACGGTTGGTGCGGATGACGTACTGATGCCAGACGTGGCGGGAGCCCGGAACTTCTTGCGGAAGGATAATCCCGCGGCTGGGATAGGGGCTGGACTCCGCTAATCCTGCTGCGGCAAACAGCGTATGGTATCGCTCGGCTACCGCTCGCCGAGCGTCGTTCCAGCTCGCGATGTACTTAAGCTTGACGTGAAGAATAGCGGCTTGAAAGCCGTCTAGGCGCGCATTCCAGCCGACTTCATCGTGGTGATAGCGCCGCCGCATCCCGTGCTGGCGCAACATCCGCAGGCGTTCAGCCAGGTCGGCATCGTTGGTCGTCACCATGCCCGCATCGCCGGCCGCGCTGAGGTTCTTTGTAGGGTAAAAGCTGAAGGCGGCGGCATCGCCAAGCGCGCCAGCCTTGACCCCATTCCATTCTGCGCCCCAGGCCTGCGCAGCATCCTCAATGAGTTTGAGCCCGCGGTCACGGCCGAGACGCGAAAACTGCCCCCAATCGGCACACTGGCCGTAAAGATGGACCGGCAAAATAGCTTTCACTTTGCTACCTTGGGGCCCGTCGAGCAGGGTTTTTAGGGCTTCGGGGTCCAGATTAAATGTGGCTGGACTGATGTCGGCCAGGACTGGAGTCGCGCCGGCGCGCAGGATGCAGCTGACAGAGGCAAAGAAGCTGAAAGGCGTGGTTACAACGGAGTCTCCGGGGGCGATTCCCGCCGCTGCAAGGGCCAGCCATAAAGCGTCGGTTCCCGAGGAGCATCCCACGGCATGAGCCACGCCCAGTTGCTGCGCTGCATCCCGCTCAAAAGCTGCTACCGGCTCGCCAAGTATGAACTGTTGCGTCTCAAGGACACGCGCTACGGCTTCCAGAAGTTCCTGGTGGATCGGTTCATACTGCCGTTTCAAGTCAAGCATCGGTACAGGAATCGACGCACCAGCTAGTCGCGCATTCGGCTTGGACCTTACCGGTGAATTTGCGATATCTTGCACCTGGTAATGGTAGCAGTCAATGATCGATATCAATGCGTTCCACAGAAGTCCCGGTACTATCGCGACCCGCTCTCCAAGCCACTTTGTGCACTGGGCAGTTGAAAAGGTCGGTCAACCTCTATATTGTTGTCACATTGCGGGAATTGGCGGATCCGGGGTTTCCGGCGACGTCCCCGCCCATTTGTATTCACTGACATGCAAGTACGGTTTGCATACAAATCCCCTCAAAGGGGAAGCAGGAGATCGGCATATGGAGAACAAGCCGGCACAGAACATTCAGGACACCTTCCTGAACACGGTTCGCAAAGATAAAACCCCCATCACGATTTATCTGGTTAGCGGCGTCAAGCTCACTGGAAAGATCCGCTCGTTTGACAAATACTCCGTGCTGCTCGAGAACAACAGCCAGGAGCAACTGATCTTCAAGCACGCCATATCGACTGTGGTGAGCAATCGTAGCGTCTTGCACTCCGAGCACCGTCCTGCATCCCTTACCGGGATCGGGCCCTCCGCAGTGCCGGCTTCGGCAACGGCGGAGCAGCGATAGCGCAGGGGAGCGCCCTCTTTTGGCAAGGTTAAGAGGCAGCACAGGAACTCAAGCTGAGCGCGCAGTACTCGTGGGAGTGGACATTACTGCCCGCTCTCGCTCAACTCGCCCAGGCTTGTCTGCTGCGCGCATGGCGGCCTCGCGCCCTGAAGCGCTGGTTGATCAGATTAGAGATGACTCGCCAACCGCGTCTGTTCCTGACTCCCTATCCACAAGTCTCGACGCGGACGAATCCTTAGCGGAATTTCGTGAGTTGGTAGCCAGTGCGGGCGGCATCGTCGCAGCGGAACTGATGCAGCGGCGCGCACGGCCTGATCCTGCCACACTGATTGGCGCCGGCAAGGTTGAGGAGATCGCAGGCGTGGTCGCCTCAACTGAAGCCGACCTCGTTCTTTTTGATCACGACCTCACGCCCACCCAATTGCGCAATCTTGAAGCGGCCTTACCCTGCCGCGTGCTTGACCGGACGCAGCTGATTCTCGATATCTTCGCTCGCCACGCCCGCACGAGTGAGGGTCAACTGCAGGTGGAACTGGCGCAACTCGAATACATGTTGCCGCGGCTCACGGGGCGAGGTAAATCCATGTCGCAGTTGGGCGGCGGAATTGGCACACGCGGGCCCGGCGAAACCCAGCTCGAAACGGATCGTCGCAAGATTCAGCGGCGCATAGACCAAGTCAAGACCGACCTCGAAGCAGTGCGCAGGGTGCGCAAGCAGCAGCGACAACGGCGCGAATCCACGCCTGTACCTACCGTCGCGTTGGTAGGCTACACCAATGCGGGCAAGAGCACGCTATTTAACCGGCTCACGGGCGCTCATGTGCTGCAGTCATCGCGCATGTTCGCCACCCTCGATCCCAAATTGCGTGCGATTGAACTGCCAAGCCGGCGCAAGATTCTGCTGTCTGACACGGTGGGTTTCATTCGCAATTTACCGCACACGCTGGTCACCAGCTTTCGCGCCACGCTCGAAGAAGTGGAACAGGCGGAGATCCTGCTGCATGTGCGCGACGCGGCTTCGACGTATGGTGAAGAGCAGAAATCCCAGGTCGAAAAAGTTCTCGGCGAGCTTGAATCGCTCAGCAAGCCGCGCATTGAGGTGCTGAACAAAATCGATCTGCTCTCGGATTCTGAGCAGCAAGGCCTGCTGACTAGATCTGGCGGTGAGGTCGCAGTCTCCGCGCAGACAGGCGAGGGCATAGACACCCTGCTTGCCGCCATTGACGCGGCTCTGCAGTCCGATCCCGTGATCGATGCCGAACTGGAAGTTCCGCAGAGCGATGGTGCGGCCCTGGCATCGATCGAGGCTGGCATGGTGGTGCATCAGCGGTCGTACGAGGGCAATTCCGTTCTGCTGCGCGTTAGCGGTCCTACCTCGCTGCTCGGTCGCCTGCGCAAATACCGCGGGCGCGAATTGTAGTACTGCGAAGGACGCCTGGTTGAGCATCGATGAGGCGAGCCGTGGCACACTAATCCTGTGAGCCACAACGACCCGTCGAAACCCGCTTCTTCCATTCCTGGACCATCCATCACCACACTCTCAAGTCGTGAGGTTTATCGCAATCGCTGGCTACGGCTGCGTGAAGATCAGATCCTGCGCTCCAACGGCAAAGAGGGCATCTACAGCGTGGTCGAAAAAGACGAGTGTGCCATCATTCTCCCCATCGACGACGGCCGCGTATGGCTGGTTGAGCAGTTTCGATATACGATTCAAGAGCGCGTGGCGGAGCTTCCTCAGGGTGGCTGGGAACGCAAAGTCGTAGACCCAGAAGAACTGGCGCGCGGCGAGCTTAGGGAAGAGACCGGCCTGATTGCAAGCCAAATGACCTACCTCGGTTTTCTTTGGATTGCTTACGGATTTACGCGTCAGAAGCAGCACGTATTTGTGGCGACGGGGCTCACTCACAGCGACAAAACTCCTGATGCCGAAGAGCACGACCTGACCTTACGCTCTGTCACCGTTAATGAGTTTGAGCAGATGATGATGGAAGGTGTGATTCGCGATTGCTCGACGTTGAGCGCGTGGGGCCTCTACCTCATGTGGAAGGGGCGCCAACCGCACACCGTCTCGCAGACTCCTTGACCTTTGCGCAGCGAGCGACTGCGATAGCGTAATTTCGCGCCGGAACTACGCGTCTACGGTCGTTCGCTGACCGCGATCCAGTGCGAAGGGTAAACCGGTCCGATGTATTCAGCACGCGGACGAATCAACCGGTTGTCATCGAGCTGCTCGATCACATGAGCGGCCCAGCCGGCAGTGCGGCTAATGGCGAAGATCGGCGTGTAGAGATCGATATCGATACCCAGCGTCGCGTAGGTCGATGCCGAATAGAAGTCCACGTTAGCGTTGAGCTTCTTGTCCTTGTTGATGTAAAGCTCGATGGCTCGCGACATTTCATACCACTTCGGATGACCGGAGTCTTTGCCAAGCTGCTCGCTCATGGCACGCAGATGCGTGGCGCGCGGGTCCTCAGTCTTGTAAACGCGATGCCCGAACCCGGAAATTTTCTGCTTGGCCGCCAGCATGTTGCGCACATATTCAACCGGATCGGCGCCGGCTTTGTCGATCGCATAGAGCAGCCGCATGACACCCTCGTTGGCGCCGCCATGCAGAGGCCCCTTCAATGCGCCGATCGCTCCGGTAATCGCGGAGTGGATATCGGAAAGCGTCGCTGCAATGACGCGGGCGGCAAAAGTCGAAGCATTCAATTCATGGTCGGCGTGCAGGATCAGCGCGATATCGAGCGTGCGCGTGGCCGTCTCAGAGGGTTTAACCCCGTTCAGCATCCAGAGGAAATTTCCTGCATGGCTCAACGAGCGATCGGGCGGCACGATTTCAAGGCCTTTACGCAGCCGATCGTAAATCGCCACGATCATCGCGATCTGCGCGGTGAGGTTGTAGCTCTTCCGTACATTGGCGTCGTGCGAATTGTCCTTTTCATCGGCGTCGTAAAAGCTGAGCGCTGAGACGGCTGTCCGCAGTACTTCCATCGGGGTGGCAGACTTCGGGAACGTCCGGAGCATGTCTACGATGCGCTGATCGAGAGACCGCGCGAGAGCTAGTTGCGACGAGAATTCGCGCAGCGCCAGTTCGTTCGGCAGGTGTCCGTTCCACAGCAGAAATGTTGTCTCCTCAAAGGTCGAATGCACCGCCAATTCGTGGATGTCGATGCCGCGATAGGCCAGCACACCCGCGTCCCCATCAATCCAACAGATCCCCGAGTTAGCGGCAACAATTCCCTCCAAGCCCTTCCCAACGACAGCAGTGCCCATAGCCCTCGGATCCCCCTTATGGTGACTCTAGTTTGTTGTCTTTGAAATTATCGTTCCGCCTTCAAAAGAAAAGGACAGAACGAAATAGAGCAAAGTCCTTTATAACGTAGCTGTTCAATGCTTGTCACGGACACACCGCGATTGGTAGTGTCCTAATCCTGACGCTTGGGCGGTTTTGTTGCATAAAGGAGATCTCTATGGGCGCACAAGAGAAAATGAGCTCAATTGGCCAGCCAGTGCCAGAGTTGCCGGTCGCCGACGTCGAACGCGCACAACAGCATTATAGAGATGCACTCGGCTTTGAGATCGGATGGTTATATGCAGGCAAAGAAATCGGGGCGGTGTCACGCGGCAATGTTGCAATATTTTTTCGCAAGACGAAGCCACCCTTTGCACCTGCCGTTCACTGGGTGTTTGCCGAGGATATCGATGCGTCGTACCTCGAACTGAAGTCGTCGGGAGCGAACATCGTCGATCCTCTGGAAAAAAAGCCTTGGGGGTTACGGCAATTCACCGTAGAGGATCTGGATGGGAACCTCTTCTATTTCCACCATGACTAGCCGTTTCATCTCAGCCAATCTGGTTACCGTAACATTACCGGCACCGTCTTAAATCTATTACTAGTGCAGTGGATAGCGACCAAAAGGGTGTAGGGATGCACGTCACTATTACCTGAAATTTGCTTTACAATAGACCTACAGTTCCCGATAGAAGCACTTTCAACACCGTTAAGAACCTGGTTGTTCGGGGCGAACGTTGCAGCCCGGTTTCCAAGTGTCTTCCGGTCATTGTTCTCTCTTGCACGAAGGGGTGGAAATAATGCTGACGACGAGCTTAAAAAATCGAGTTCTCATCGTGGACGACGAACATATCATTGCCGATACCCTGGTGTTAATCCTGAATAAGAGCGGATTTGAGGCTCGTGCGGTTTACAGCGGCGAGATGGCGGTCGAGGTGGCCGTGTCGATGCAGCCGGACGTGTTGATCAGCGACGTTGTGATGGCTGGCATGAATGGGATCGATGCCTCCATCTTGATAGCTGCCAGCGTTCCCCAATGCAGAATTATTTTGTTTTCGGGTCAATCGACCACTATGAATCTTTATAACCGTGCCAAGTCGGAGGGATTCAACTTTGAAATCCTGGCCAAGCCGGTTCACCCGCAAGTGCTCTTGGATCACCTAAACAGAGCTGCATGACCTGTTTACAATTCATGGATTCAGATAATTGGGTCCTGAAAAATTTGCAAGCGGATGATCGCGCACAGCCCGTGCTCACCATTTTCGACAAAATCCCGCCCATCTTGTATATCCTGTAGTTTCCCCTAAGGCACGGAAGGCAGCCGTCTGGCTGTTGGTCTGCGTTGCCGCGAGCGATCCTGGTGGACGTTCGTTTCAGCGCCGACGAGAAGGTTGATTTGCGGAAAGTCGCTTGCGGCACGAGCGCCTCTCGAGAAAGGCAACAATGAGCGAAATCGAAAGTAGTTCCAAAAGCAGCGAAGTTGTAGATGCTCCAAAACGCGTTGAAGTACAGGAAACGGCGAGCGACCACTCCGGCGCCTTACTGGCGGTTATCGCCTTGGCTATATTGAGTGCCGTCGGCGGCTTGATATGGAGCTACGTGCTGAGCGGTCGCCTGAGTCATCAGGAAGCAGCTTTGGCCGATGCAAATCAGCAAAGTGTGAAGATGCGGGCCGAACTGCGCGAGACCAATGCGCGCCTCAAGGTGGCCACCGACGGATTGGGCAAGTCGCTGGGATTGACCCAACGTCAGATGGACACGCGGGCTGAATCGATCATGCAGCGCGAACAGGCCGACAGCAAGCGCCTCGAGACTGCTCAAAAGCAAACCACCCAGGCGGTTAACGCAGTTTCAGCCGACGTGACGACGGTGAAGACCGATGTGGGTGGCGTCAAGACCGACGTGGCCAAGACGCAAAGCGACTTGGCTGGCGCGGTAGCCCAACTTACGTCGATGAAGGGCGACCTTAGTGGTCACAGCAGCCTGATTGCGCGCAACCACGACGAGTTGGAGACTCTCAAGCACAAGGGCGACCGAAATTATTTTGAATTCGCACTGACCAAGGGGCAAAAGAAACCGGTGGGAACGGTCAGCCTGGAATTGAAGAAGGCCGATTCAAAGAAGAATCGTTTCACGCTTACAGTATTTTCCGACGATAAGCAGTATGACAAAAAAGATCGTAATTTGAACGAACCGCTCCAGTTCTACAGCGGAAAAGATCCGGGGCTCTTTGAACTTGTGGTCAACACGATCTCTTCAAAGAACCAGATATCGGGCTACTTGTCGACGCCTAAGGGCTCACCGTCGCCCGTCAGCGTTCCGTAACCGTGCCGGTGTAGGGCAATTTCAAACTCGGCAAGTAGCGGAAGCCGAAGCTAAAATCGAGGCTTTTGCGCGCATCCCATTGTTGTTTTGGTACGCGGAAGGAGGAGACGAAGGTCCCCTCCCGCGTCTGGCCGGGTTCGATGGTCGAGTCAGGCGACAGCGGCGTCCCGTGAAAGGACGCCAGCGTTGGATAACCGACGAAAATCCGTTCATACTCGTTCGGCATGGCGGCATAACTCGAGTGAATGCCGTCCTCCAGAGTGATGTTGGTCAAGATTTCATGCAGAAAAATACGCTGCTTGCTCTGATTGTGAAGCCGGACGTGGGTGAAAACCAGGATTTGATCGGCGCTCTCCTTGGCGATCGTAGCGCCGTTGGCGTCGAATCCCGAGCTTTCGGTGTGCATGGGATGCGCCACCACGTCGACGATCTCTCCAGTAGCCGCGGGCGGTTTCTCGCCTGTCTTGACGTAAATCGCGACGGCGATGGTCACCACCACGGCGGCGATAATGCCACCCAAAATCAAATGGCCACTGCCCTTGGTGTAGGACTCGCCGGGGGGCGCGTCTTCTCTTGTGTCCGGGGTTTGCTGAAGCAGACTCATAGGCACTTATCTTAGTCCGACTGGACCGAAACAATCCAGAGAGCCGGTTTGACGCAGCGATAATGACGTGTGACAACACTGAACATTGACAGACCTCAAGGGCGCGGTCTGAGGGCGGCAAGAAATTCAGACGGTCCGAGGGTGTTGAGCACATCGCCCGCCGAAAGCCAGGCGCGCCGCAATTGGCGCACACCGTATTTCATTTCGCCGACAACGCTGGTTTTGTGCGCGTCGGTGTTGATAGCGATCTTGCAACCTGATTCCTTGGCCAGGCGCAAATCGCGATCGCACAAGTCGAGCCGCTCAGGCGAAGCATTGTGCTCAACGGCGACTCCTAGTGCGGCGGCGCGAGTAAGCACGACTCGCAAATCGAGGGCATAGGGTTCGCGTCGCAACAGTTGACGCCCGGTGGGGTGGCCCAAAATACGGGTATTCGGGTTTTCGATGGCGCGCAAAACACGTGCGGTCATGTCATCGCGGCTCTGATCGAAGCGGCTGTGCACGCTGGCGATTACTACATCGATCTGGGAAAGCACCTCATCGTCGAGGTCCAAGGTGCCGTCGGCGAGGATGTCGACCTCGATGCCCGTAAAGACGCGTATGCGGCCTTCCATGCGCTGATCAACTTCTCGAATTCGCTGCATGTGCTCAAGGGCGCGCTTCTCATCGAGACCGTTGGTCATGGCCAGATTTTTAGAGTGGTCGGTAATGGCGATGTATTGCAGGCGTCGTGCCATGGCTGCCTCGGTCATTTCCAGAATGCTGTTGCGGCCGTCGGTCGCGGTGGTATGCATGTGAACATCCCCGCGAAGGTCGCTCAATTCGATGAGATGAGGGAGAGAATGCTGAGTGGCCGCTTCAATCTCGCCTAGGTTTTCGCGCAATTCGGGCGGCATCCAGTCCATTGCCAGGGCAGCGTAAATTTCTTCTTCCGTGGCTGCGGCGACAGTGGACTCATCGTCGAGTCGGGCCAAGGCCCATTCGCTGAGGGTGTAACCCATTTTGAGAGCGCGCTGGCGCAGCGCTACGTTGTGCGCCTTTGACCCGGTAAAGTACTGCAGCGCCGCACCGTAGGACTCAGATGGCAGAAGGCGCACATCCACCTGCAATCCGCCTGCGAGGTGAAAGCTGAACTTGTTTTCGCCTTTGGCAATCACGTCGTCAATTCCTGAATAAGCGGCTACGTATTCTAGAGCCGCCTCTGTGTGCTGAGGGGCGCAGGCGGGGCCAGTGACCAGCAGGTCCAGGTCTCCGGCAGTGTCGCGGCCGCGACGCAAAGACCCGGCAGGCGTCACTTTATCGATGCCATCGAAGGCGAGCAGATAGGCGGTGATTCGTTCGGCTGCATCATCTGCTTCGTCGAGACGAACGCGCCCGGCGCTGCGACGATAATCGTCGATGCCTTTGCGTATCTTTTCAATTTGTTTAGCGCCTATACGGGGAAGGCCGGTCAGGCGTTTGCCCTCAATGGCTTTGGCGAGTTGGTCGAGATCTGCGATCTTGGCTGTATCCCAAAGGACGGCGACTGTTTTGGGGCCCACGCCAGGGAGCTTGAGCAACTCAAGCACCCCCGCACCGTACTTGGCGAGCAACTCATCGCGCAGCGGGGTGGTGCCAGTCGCAGCCAGTGCCTGCAGGTTTGTCACCATGCTTTTGCCGATCCCAGAGATGGCAAGCAATCGCTGCGTATCGTTTACCGCAGCGGCGACATCGACGGTGGTTTGATGTATTGCGTCAGCCGCGTTGCGATAGCTTCGAACGCGAAAGGCATCGGCCCCGTCAATCTCCATCAGATCGGCGGTCTCCGCGAGCAACGAGGCCATGGTCGAGTTATCCATCGCAAATGTCTCCGCCAACAAGTATGCGGTATCAAGGCGAGGGGGGCCAATGTGGGGGCCACAGACTGTGGGTCTCAGACGATCAGCATAGATGTGACTTGCGCTAGGATGTTGTCGACCTTGATTGGAGTGGAGGTCCGGCAGTAGGAGTAGAAGTTTGGGGAATGTGATAAAGAAGTGGAGCACCGAGCGAAACTTTCCTGCACCACCTGGTTAGTGGTCTTACGCTAACGCTCGGTTGTGCCTACCTACGCTGCGTTGTGCGCAGCCGCATCCCGCATGCGAATCACAGCGTCCGCCTGGGGACCCTTTTGACCTTGGACGACGTCGAACTCTACATCGTCGCCCTCTTTCAAAGTTTTGTAGCCATCCAATTGAATCGCCGAGTAGTGGACGAAGACATCTGGCCCGTCATCGCGTCCGATGAATCCGTAGCCCTTGGCGTTATTAAACCACTTTACTTTGCCCTTGAATTGAGCCACAGGGTTATGCCTTTCTTGCTTCTTAATGAATGAGCGCGTTAGGGAGAGCACTCACCGTTACGAAGTAGGACGCCTAATCGCAACGAAAGGTTTATTGTTATCCCTTTTTGGACTTCATGAAGCGAGACAAGCCAGCCTAGAGAAGGACAATTCTGTGTGGAACATGTTGATTCAAAAGTGTTACCGCGAACCCGCTATTTTTTCCGCTTTTTCTCCAATTGCCGCGCATACAGCAGAACGCTGGTCAGTGTCTTGCCGTCGCGAATTCGCCCTTTATCGATCATTTTGACAACGTCTGAGAGTTTCACCAAACGAAATTCAATGTCCTCATCGGCTTCAGGATGCGCATCGCCCGCGATCAACCCCTCGGCAACGAAAACTTTCATCGACTCGCCCAAGAATCCGGGACTGGCGTAGTACTCAACCAGCGGCTTCCACTTCCTGGCGCCATAACCGGTTTCCTCGGCGAGCTCGCGTTGTGCGCCGGCCAACGCGTCTTCGCCCGCGTCGAGTTTGCCGGCCGGTAGTTCCCACAGATATTGGGTGGCCGCGTGTCGATACTGGCGCTCAATAACGATCCACGGATTCTTCTTGCTCCTGCTGGAATCGATGGCGAGAATCACGACGCTGCCGTTGTGGCGAATGATGTCTCGTTCACTTTTTTTGCCGCCGGGCTCAATCAGCTTGTCGTGGACCACACGAAACAATTGACCCTGATAGACGACGACAGAACTAAGCAACTGCTCTTCGCCTGCCGGTTCTCGTTTTGCACGTTCACTTTTTTTCGCCGGCTTCACAGGCTTATCCTTGAGCACTTTCACTTTTTCGAGCTTGACGGGCTTGGCCGCCTTCTCACCCTTCGCCATCTTGATCGGTCTCCTTGTTGAATAATTTTAGGATATACGCATTCATTCACTGCGACCTGGAAGCTACAATCGTCGAGATCATGCTGATTATTCAAATCGAGATCAGTGAGCAATGCAAAGTCTGCGGCCGGTGTAAACCTTTCTTGACCTGATGCGGTTCTGCATCGATTTGTCTGGCCGTGGCATCCTTTACCTAATCCATTCCATCGAGCCCGCGGACTGGGGTTCACTCGAAATCAACGGACGTGAAGAAGTTGTCGACCGCAGACTGTTATCCCATCGATGTGGCTCCCGGGCTGAGCCGGCTTTTTCTCGACTACTGCGCTGCCAACGCGGCTGCGCGGCCATTCTATCCAGCGCTGCCGACCGACACGGGCTGGCAAAATCGACCTGCCGTTCCAGAACACTGGCAAGAAATCATGGGGCTGCTGGCTGCGCAAAATCCTCATGCTGCGCGCGGAACGTCTAGCGGTGCTGCACTCGATGCGCTGCGATCGGGGGCGGGCGTCGTGGTCACAGGCCAGCAGGTGGGCCTGTTTGGCGGACCGCTTTTCACTCCGTTCAAGGCCGCGACCGCGCTGGCAAGAGCAAGACAAGCCACGGCGGCAGGGCATCCGCACGCTGCTATTTTCTGGCTGGCCTCTGAGGACCACGACTTCGCTGAAATCAATCACGTCACCTTTCCCGCTCGACACGATCTGCGCAGGCTGGTCTACGCCCAAGGGCCCTCTGAAGCGCGACCGGTGGGAGACGTCGTTCTCGACGAGACCATTGCTCCGCTAGTCGATCAGGCGTGGGAACTGCTGGGCTCCTCGGACGCAATGGAGGCGTTGGCTGCAGCGTATCAACCGGGCCGGACCTTGGCGCAGGCGTTTGCAGAGTTTTATACGAAGGCGTTTGCCGCGCAGGGCTTGCTTATTCTGGACGCAGGCGGGCGGGAGTTTCACCGCCTGGGTGCGCCGGTGCTGCGCGCAGGCCTAGAGCGCGCCGATGAGTTGCATGCTGCTCTCCTCGAACGCAATGGTGCGCTTGGGGCGGCCGGATATCATGCTCAGGTTGCGGTCGGTCGCCAGTCGAGCCTCCTGTTCATCATCGATGAGCCTAGCGGCGCACGCGTGGCGCTGAAGCGTTTAGCGCCGTCTGCCACCGAGCCAGGCGGATTGTGGCAGGCAGGACGAGAGAGATATTCGACGGCGGATTTGCTCGGCATTCTCGCAGCGCAGCCTGAACGTATTTCTCCCTCGGCGCTGCTTCGGCCGGTGTTTCAGGATTTTCTACTGTCCACTTCGCTCACCATCGGCGGACCGGCTGAAGTCGCCTATTTCGCGCAATCGGCGGTGTTGTTCGAACGCATTCTAGGGCGCGTCACGCCCGCGCAACCGCGCTTTTCCGCAACGCTGATCGAGCCGTCAATCGGCGCGGTTCTGCGCAAACATGAGTTGCCGCTGGTGCGCGTGTTTGCGTCAACGCCGGACTCGCTCGCACAACTGCTCGCCGCAAGGGCGATGCCCGTTGAGGGCAAACAAAAGATCGCTGCCGCAGGCTCGGCGCTCGATGGAGAACTGATCTCGCTGCTCGAGTACATGCGCGCAATGGATGCTGGACTGGGTAAGTCCGCTGAGACTGCCGCCAGCAAGATGCGTTACCAGATGAACCGGCTGCGGCGCCTGGCAGCCAACTTTGAATTGCAGCGAGAAGCTTCACTCAGCCGCCATGCGCAAGCGATAAGCAACGCACTTTATCCTGGCGGCGTGTTGCAGGAGCGTCTGCACGGTGCGGCTTACTATTTCGCGCGCTACGGCTTCGAGCTTGCTGAAACTGTAACCCGGCAAGCTGAAGATTTGTGTGGCGGACACGCCGCGCTTTGGCTCTGAGACTCAGCCAGTACCCCACGCAACCGGAGTATCCCGCCAATGCTTTGAAAGCCGCCCTACAGCCGGCGCGCACAAAACGAATCCTGAGGTTTAGTAGAAAGCGATGAGAATGACCATGCTTTACAAACACTTCGTTGCGTTTTCGGTGTCGATCGCTGTTTGTGCGGCACTACCCGCGCAAAAGCCCCCGTGCCTTGCGGCCGGGAGCACAGACAATGCCTTCCTCGGCATTCAAACCATTCGCCTTTGGCCCGGGGACGCTCCTCAAGCCACCGGCCAAGCCTGCGACGACATTCCCACTCTTTCAATTTTCGAGCCGCAGCAAGGTCACGGCAACGGCTCAGCCGTCGTGATCTTTCCCGGCGGTGCGTATGTGGGGCTTGCCGCCAATCTTGAGGGACGCCAAATTGCCGACTGGTTCACCGCGCGCGGCTTTAGCGCTTTCGTGCTGCGCTACCGGCTCAGTTCAAACGGTTATCTGCTACCGATTCCGTTGCTTGATGCCCGCCGTGCCGTTCAATTGGTCCGCGCCCGTGCCCACGATTACTCCATCGCGCCCAATCGCATTGTGGTGATCGGCTTCTCTGCCGGCGGCCATCTTGCGGCTCTCGCCGCCACGCAGCCGGTCGCTGCCAAACCTGACGCGGCAGACGCGATCGAGCGCGTTTCCAGCCGCCCGGATTACCTGGTGCTCGGTTATCCATGGATTGGCGCCATCTCGAGCGACACGTCGCAGCTAAGCTACTGCAAGCTCTTTAACGTGATGGCGCGGTGCGAGGAACTCCGCGCCGCCTATTCGCCCGACCTCTTCGTCACCAGCGCGACCCCGCCCACATTCTGGTACCACACCTTCAACGACAGCACCGTTCCCGTCGAACAGGGTCTGCGCTTCTACCAGGCTCTGATCAAAGCCGGCGTGCCGGCCGAAGCACACATTTTTGCGAACGGCCCCCACGGTTCGGGGCTGGGTAAGGGAGACGCCGCACTCGATCAATGGCCGGCGCTGCTCGAAACATGGCTCCGCACCCAAGGTCTGCTCGCTCCGATCGCGTCGATTCGTCCACGCAAATAAGTCTGGATTCGGCCGGAAGCCTTATCTTGGTTTCGACCTGAAATTGTCGTAAAAATCAAGAAGCGGGCCACCGGCTTCGAGAGTGGAATGACTTCTCGGAACCGGTGGCCCGCTGGACCCTGAACCGGGTCTAGGTGATATGTTTAGTTTAGGCTTGAAGTAAGGGAATGCAAGTCCTAATTTGGACTAAATTCCCGTTTCGTGATCGCGGTCACAGGACCCTGTCGAATTAGCCCTTGCGGCGTTGACTTGAAGGTCTTCCACTGATACAAAAAAGAGTTCCACCCCGCGCCAGAAATCAACCTGATCGCCTGATTTTTTCGGTACCAGCATGCAAGAAATAATTTCACAAGTCGGAGCGCTCCTGCTCGGCGCCGTGCCCACGGTTCTGCTGTTCTGTGTGTTGGTTACGGCGTACCAGTTTCTTATCCAGGGCCCACTGAGCCGCACCCTCGCTGAGCGCCGTGCTCGCACTGACGGGGCCGTTGAGAATGCGCACAAGGCCATCGCCGAGGCTGGAGAGAGGGCGGACGAGTATGCCGCCAAGCTGCGCCAGGCCCGGACCGAGATTTACAAGTTGCGCGAGCAGCGGGCAAAGCAGCGCAACGCAGAGCGAGAGTCTGCACTGGATGCGGCACGTAAAGCCGCTGGGTTAAAGGTGGGTCAGGCGCGGGCCGAACTGGATACCGAAGCCGCCCATGCCCGGCAATCGATTCATAGCTCCGCAGCGGACCTTGCCAATCAGGTGGTTCGAGCGGTGCTGCCGCTTTCCGCCGGGGGTTACCGTTGAAGCATTTGAATTCTTCTTTGCGTTTTCATGTCTTTCTTTTGAAGCTGGTTATATTCGCATCGTTGACGGCGGCTGTATTTGCCGGAACCTATCGGGCAGAGGCGCAGACCCCTGACGTTTCGGCGCAACCTCAAGTGGAATCGCCCCGGACCGAGGCCGCCCATCCGCCCGCAACTGAGGCCGCCAAGAGCGAAAAGGAAGAGAACGACCAGTACCGGCACTCTGCAATCGTCCAAACGCTGGCCGGGATGCTGCACCTTTCCGTTGAGACTACGGCGCGGCTGTTTGAATTCATCAACTTCGCTGTGGTTGTCCTGGCTATCGGCATTCCGCTGGTGCGGTTTCTGCCGAAGTTCCTGCGCCGCCGCTCAGCAAAGCTTGCCAGCGACATCGAATCGGCTCGCAAGGTTACTGAAGACGCGAATTCCCGGCTCAGCGCGGTAGAGGCGAAACTCGCGAGTCTCGACCAGGAGATCGCCAAGTTTCGTACCGAAGTAGAAAAAGAGATTGTGCAGGATGAGGCGCACGGCAAGGCGGTTCTCGAGGAGGAGCGCGCGCGCATCGTTGCTTCTGCCGAACAGGAAATCGCGGTTGCCGCGGCTCAGGCCAAGCGGGGATTGCGACATTTTGCAGCCGACCTGGCTATCGAGCAGGCCACCAAACAACTGGTCCTGACGCCGGAAACGGACCGGGCCCTCATTGCGGAATTTGTGCGCGACACGGCCCGGGGAGGAAAGAACTAATGGCGGCATTTGTTTCCCGGTATGCTCGTGCCTTTGCAGATGTCGTGGCCTCTTCCAAACTGGACACCGCCGCGATTGACCGGCAACTTGACGATTTTCTCGGCACATGGGACGGGAGCGCAGAATTGCGCGAATTGTTCATCAATCCCGCCGTACCCGCCATGCAAAAGGTCGCGATTCTCGACAAGCTGAATGCCAGGCTCGGCCTGCAAAAGGAATTGCGAAATTTGCTTGCTGTGCTGATCAACAACGACCGTATTGGCCAGGTGCATGAAGTGGCAGCGGGGTACCGCGCGGAGTTGCAATTGCGGTTGGGGATTCGCCAGGCTGAAATTGTAACCGCTCGCGAACTAAGTGGCGAAGAGCGCGACAAGCTGGTAGCCGGTGTCGGGGAACTGGCTGGCTCGCGCATTGAGCCCACGTTCAAGCTCGACACATCGATCATCGGTGGCACGGTGGTGCGTATCGGCTCCACTGTATACGACGGCTCGGTGCGTGGACGCCTCGAACGATTGAGAGAAGCATTGATTGCGGGATGAGATAGATCGAAACGGTCGAACAGCCCGCGAGCAATAAACAGTATTCGAAATATCGAATTTGGAACGGGAGCAGGAACACAGTGCGGCGGCAGGAAATCGGTCATTTGCTTCACGCCGATATTGATCGCTGTTCACTAACTCCTGTAAGGATCGAAATGGCTCAGATCAAAGCAGACGAGATTACGCAGCTTCTTCGCGAACAGATCGCGAACTACGACTCCAAAGTTCAAGTCGACGAAGTCGGCACGATCACTTCATTGGGCGACGGCATCGCGCGCCTGCACGGGCTCGATAAGGTGATGGCCGGGGAGTTGCTCAGCTTCCCGCATGGCATCGCCGGACTGGCTCTTTCGCTTGAAGAAGATCAGGTGGGCGCCGTGGTGCTGGGCGACTATACCGAGATTCGTGAGGGCGATGAGGTCAAGCGCACCGGCAAGATTTTGAGTGTCCCGGTAGGCGAAGGCATGATCGGCCGCGTGGTCAATGCACTGGGTGAGCCCATTGACGATAAGGGACCCATTGCGTCGACGCAGTCATTACCGGTGGAGCGCCTGGCGCCTGGCATCATCGACCGCCAACCGGTGCGCGAGCCGATGGCAACAGGACTCAAAGCGATTGACGCGATGATTCCGATTGGCCGCGGCCAGCGCGAATTGATCATCGGCGATCGTCAGACCGGCAAGACGGCGGTGTTACTCGACACCATCATCAACAACGCCAAAAACAATCTGATCTGCATCTACTGCGCCATCGGCCAGAAGCGCTCGTCGATCGCGCAAGTGGTGCAGACACTCACCGAAGCAGGCGCAATGGGGCACACCGTCATCGTGGCCGCGTCTGCGTCAGAGCCCGCGCCGATGCTTTACCTCGCGCCTTATGCAGCGACGGCGATTGGAGAATATTTCCGCGACAACGGTAAGCATGCGTTGGTGATGTACGACGATCTATCGAAGCATGCCATGGCCTATCGCGAGATTTCTTTGCTCCTGCGCCGTCCCCCAGGCCGCGAAGCATATCCCGGCGACGTGTTCTATCTCCACTCGCGCCTGCTTGAGCGCTCTTCGAAAATGAGCGACAAAAAAGGTGGCGGCTCTCTCACTGCGCTGCCGGTCATCGAAACGCAGGCCGGAGACGTTTCGGCTTACATTCCAACCAATGTCATTTCTATTACCGACGGGCAGATCTTTTTAGAGACTGACTTGTTCAACTCCGGCGTACGGCCAGCGGTGAATGTGGGCCTTTCGGTTTCGCGCGTAGGCTTCTCGGCGGCAATCAAGGCAGTGAAGCAAGTCGGCTCTACGTTGAAGCTGGATCTCGCGCAGTATCGCGAGCTGGCCGCCTTCGCGCAATTCGGTTCCGACCTCGATGCGCTGACGCAGAAGCAACTCAACCGCGGCCAGCGGCTTACAGAGCTATTGAAGCAACCGCAATTTCAGCCTTTGACCTGGCAACAGATGGCGGTGATTCTCTTCTCCGGCACGCAGGGGTATCTAGACGACCTTGAAGTTGCCGACATTCACGACTTCGAGATCGGCTTGTACAAGTACATGGACAATGCTCAATCAACGTTGATGGACGACTTGACGCAGAAGAAGTCACTCGACGATGACCTCAAGAACCGGTTGCATGCGGCGCTGAAGGAGTACAAAGCCAACTTCAAGTCGGAGCGCGATTCTGCACATGAATCTCGCCCGGCGGCCGATCCGCCAAAGGCTACAGGCAAGGGAATTGCCCAGGCCCCCGACGCCAAGACGAGTGAACAGCAGTCGGGCGAGCCGGCTCAGGCAGTCAGCACCCGGTAGGGATTACAGGTAGGGAAACACCATGGCAAGCGTTCTCGATCTACGTCGGCGCATTCGCAGCGTGAAAAACACGCGCCAGATCACCAAGGCCATGAAGATGGTCTCGGCGGCCAGGCTGCGCCGCGCGCAGGAGCGTGCGCTGGCGGCCCGGCCTTACGCGCGGATGATCACCAGCGTGCTCGAATCGTTGACCCGCCGCATCGATATCTACGATGAGGAGACGGGCAACCTGCGTCATCCGCTCTTTGCGGTGCGGCCCGAGAAGCGCGTGCTGCTGGTTATCATCAGTGGCGATAAAGGGTTTGCGGGCGCATTCAATGCCAACATTCTCAAGACCGCCTTTCAATTCATCAATGGCAACGGCGACAAGGAAATCGACGTTGAAGCGGTCGGACGCAAGGGTCGCGACCTCACTCGCCGCCGCTATCCTGTGGCTGCCTACACCGAAGAGACCGACGAAAACGGAATCGCTCGCCAGGTACGCAACGACCGTAAGGGCGCGGTTGAAGTCACCGGCGATCACGTCGGCATGTTGCTCAAACTTGAGACGCGGCGCGTGTTTGAACTTGCGCAGAGCATCATCTCCCGGTACGTGCACGAAGAGATTGACGCTGCGTACATCGTCTACAACGAATTCAAATCGGTCATTTCGCAACGCCTCGTCGTCGAACGTCTTTTGCCGATCATGAAGATCGGAGTCCCACAGATTACCGGCGCGGTTGAGCCGACTGAAGAGCAGCGTGAACGCGCAGCCGAGGCAGCCGCCAGCGCGGGCATTACGCTTGAGGCGATCGACACGGCTGAGGCCGACGAAGAAGCCAAGAAGTTCGGCACCGCCAATGTGGACTACATCTACGAGCAGCCCGCAGAGGAGCTTTTCAATGGCCTGCTGCCGCAATACATTTTTGCAATGCTCTATCACGCCATGACAGAGTCGGTTGCCGCCGAGCACGCGGCCCGCATGACAGCGATGGACTCGGCGACCAACAACGCTTCAGACATGATTGACGCCTACACACTCGAAATGAACCGTGTGCGCCAGGCCGCGATCACCAAGGAAATCATTGAAATTGTCAGCGGCGCCGCCGCTGTTTAGCACTTCTGGAAGGCAGAGTTTATGGCAGAAAACATTGGTAAGGTAATCCAAATTTCCGGTCCCGCGGTAGACGTGCAGTTTGAAGAAGCGACAATGCCAGCCATCTACCAGGCGCTTCGCGTTGTCAGCGACGGATTCGATGTGCCGTCGCCCATCAGCGTAATTCTCGAGGTGCAGCAGCATCTCGGCGAAGGCCGCGTGCGCACGGTGGCCATGGAAGCGACCGACGGCATGGTGCGCGGCATGAAGGCCATCGATCTCGGCGGTCCGATTCGGGTGCCGGTGGGCAAAGAGACCTTAGGTCGAGTCATCAACGTGATTGGCGACCCAGTGGACGACCTGGGCCCGATCGGCGAAAAGATGCGCATGCCGATTCATCGCCCCGCGCCGTTGTTTGACGAGCAGTCGACGCACGAGGAAATGTTCGAGACCGGCATCAAAGTTATCGACCTGATTCAACCATTTTTAAAAGGCGGCAAGATCGGCCTCTTTGGCGGCGCCGGCGTAGGCAAGACGGTCGTCATCATGGAACTCATCAACAACGTGGCCAAGAATCACGGCGGCTTCTCGGTGTTTGCCGGCGTGGGTGAGCGCACCCGCGAGGGCAACGATCTGTGGCTTGAGATGACCGAGTCCGGCGTAATCAAGCCCGGTGACTGGGCCAATTCAAAGTGCGCGCTCGTGTACGGCCAGATGACCGAGCCGCCTGGAGCACGTCTGCGCGTGGCGCTTACCGGCCTGACCGTCGCAGAGTATTTCCGCGATGTCGAAGGCTCCGACACGCTGCTCTTTATCGACAACATTTTCCGCTTCACGCAAGCCGGCTCCGAGGTTTCAACTCTGCTTGGCCGCATGCCCTCAGCGGTGGGCTACCAGCCAAACCTGGCCACAGAAATGGGCGAACTGCAGGAGCGCATCACCTCAACCAGCAAAGGGTCAGTCACTTCGGTGCAGGCGGTCTACGTGCCGGCTGACGATTTGACTGATCCGGCCCCGGCCACCACGTTTGCCCACCTCGACGCGACTACCGTGCTGAGCCGTCCGTTGTCCGAGCTCGGCATCTATCCGGCGGTCGATCCACTGGCTTCTACTTCGCGCATTCTTTCCGCGCGCATCGTGGGCGACGAGCACTACAACGTGGCGCAGGGCGTAAAGCGCATTCTGCAGCGCTACAAAGACCTGCAGGACATCATCGCAATTCTCGGCATCGACGAGCTTTCAGAAGAAGACAAGCTCACTGTGGCGCGCGCGCGCAAGGTGCAGAAGTTCCTGTCGCAGCCGTTCCACGTGGCCGAGCAGTTCACCGGTATTCCCGGCGCCTACGTTAAGGTTGCCGACACGGTGCGCAGCTTCAAAGAAATCATCTCGGGCAAGTACGACGACATTCCTGAGCAAGCTTTCTATATGAAGGGCGCCATCGAGGAAGTGCTTGAAACCGCCGAAAAGTTGAAGGCGAGCGTTTAGGGTATAGGGGTAAGAGACGTAGGGCAAGGGAGAAGGGGCCAGGGACCAGGGAGTAGAAAACAGTTCGCGCCGGGGCTTAGCGCTTGCGCTCTTAACTCTGACAAGTCCATAGCCCCTAGTTCTTAGTTCCTATTGTCCCTTGAAAGGTTTTTATGGACGAATCCAATCAACTCCGTGTCCGGCTAGTTACCCCAGAGCGCGTGCTTTTTGACCAGGCTGCGGACGCGGTCGAATTGCCGGCGAAGAACGGCTACATGGAAGTGCTCTACGGCCACGCGCCGCTGCTCGCCGAGTTAGGCGCGGGCGATGTGCGTCTGCACGGCGCTAAGGATGGACAGGCCGCAGCCGAGCAGATCTATAACGTCAGTTGGGGATTCGTCGAAGTTCTGCCGGACCGTGTGACCATCCTGGCCAACGACGCCCTCAAGCCTGACGAGATCGATGTACCCCGTGCCCAACAGCAACTTGACCGCGGCGAGAAGGAATGGAACGAAGCAGGCGACAGTGAAGAGAAATATACTGAAGCTCTTCACGTTATCTCTGAAGCGGAAGCCAAGCTGGCCACGGCGCAAGAAAAGCCCTGACGCTGAGGGTCAGCGGTGATTCATCGAACCAGAAAGGCCCTGCGGAATATGCGGGGCCTTTCTCGTTTTTGTGCCATACACCGAATCGCTTTTCCAGTGGCAAGCACCGGGCATCGTGTTTAAAAATGTGTTTTCAGTCTGCGAGGCCGGGGAGCGTGCAATGAAAAAGTTTCGAGGATGGCGGGCATGGATAGCGATGGTGTTCGCCACCGCCGCTTTCGGCATTGGCCAGTCTTTGCCGCCGACGCACGTTGATGACTTCACCGGCAAACCCCGAGTGATTGTGACCAGCGATATTGGCAATGAGCCCGACGATCAGATGTCGCTGGTGCGGCTGTTGGTCTATTCCAATGAATTTGATATCGAAGGACTGATCGCTACCACCTCCACCTGGCAAAGGACGGCGACGCATCCCGAAACGATGCACGAACTTATCGCGGCGTATGGGAGCGTTCGCTCCAACCTGATGCTGCACGCCAAGGGCTGGCCGCGCGCCGACGAACTCGATAGTCGTGTCTTCGCCGGGCAAAACGCCTACGGCCTCGCCGCTACCGGCAGCGGAAAAATGTCCGACGGCGCCCGCGCT
>JANXYB010000090.1 GCA_025350325.1 Acidobacteriaceae bacterium | reverse complement strand
GCGGCGCGTAATCTCGCTCTCGATGCCGCACGTGGGCGGTTCATTGCGTTTCTCGACGCCGACGATTTGTGGCTCCCCCAGAAGCTCGCCCGCTCAATGGAGTGGATGACTGAGCACGGGTACGCATTTATCTACCACGACTACCGGCATATTTCGCATGACGGATCACGTGTGGGCGCATTGATTATCGCGCCTGACAAGTTGGATCAGCGCACTCTTTACACGCGGCGCGGCCACGGCGGGTGCCTGACCGTCGTAATTGATCGACAGCAGATTCCACAAGTCTGTTTTCCTGATCTGAAAAATCCCGACTACCCAGAGGACTTCTATCTCTGGGCGACCCTCATCAAGCAGGGGCATACCGGACACCGGCTCCCCGGCGACCTGGGCCGCTACCGGCTTTCGAATAACAGCCGTTCAGCTAACAAGCTGGAGTCGGCCCGGAACGCCTGGAGACTCTACCGCAGCATCTCGGGGCTGCCGCTGGGGCTCGCTGCTTTCTGGTGGATGCAGTACGCCTGGAACACCTTCTGGATGTATCGTCATGCCCGCCCGCGTTAGCAGCGGCCTAGCCGGTGTTCACGCTGGAAAGACTGCTGCGGAGGGTGATGATGATTGACAGCAAAAAACCTGATTGCAAGTGCGAAGTGTTTAAGTTGTTCGCCGTTGTCGTACTGTTCAAGCTAAAGCCGTCCGAGTCGGCGGCGTTCAAAACGCTTCAGGCAGCAGTAGTGCATGACCAGCACCGACGATCAGAGATCAAGATATTGCTGTACGACAATACGCCTGGCGGTCAGGACACGGGAGTGTTGCCGGCGGACGTGCTTTATAAAATGGACACCAAAAATGGAGGCTTAGCCAAAGCCTATAACTATGCTATCGATCTTGCAGATAAGAATGGTTTCGACTGGCTACTTACTTTAGATCAGGACACCAGCCTAGCAATTGATTTCATCAGCAAACTTCGCGACGTTGCAACACTTGTTGGGCCACAGGAAGTGGTCGCTGCGATTGTTCCGCGTTTAGTGAGTGACGGACGACCAGTATCGCCAGGTAGACTTCTCAAACCTTGGGGACATGTAAAGGTCTTCGTGGAGAGCTTCACCGGCATTTCATCGGACGAGACAATTGCGGCGAATTCTGCCTCTACTTTGAGAGTCAGCGCATTGAAGTCGCTAGGCGGGTATGATCCGAGGTTTGCTATCTGGTGCAGCGATATTGTGATGTATCACCGTCTCCACTGTAGTAACTTCCGTGCATATATCGATCGAGACATCGTTGTGGACCATGTGTTGGCCGGTCTAGACCTGAAGACTAGATCTAATCCAGTCCGGTTTGAAGATGCCTGCCGTTCAGAAGAGGCTTTTTACGACGAGTACATGGGATGGATATGCAGTGTAGTGCTGGCATTGAAACTCTGTCTTCGGCTGGTCTACGGATTGCGAAAGGCGGGCGGAACTTTGCCTTATTTCAAGATCGGCTTGCATTTTCTTTGTAGAAGGCTGTTTTATTCGCGCCGGCGTCGCATAGAGAACTGGAGGCAATTAGTTAAACAAACTCTCGCAGTGGGGAAACGATAAAAAATTGCGCGAATCTCAACCCGCCGCTTGAGCTTCGATGTTAGCGCCATGGCTAGCTGCGTTGTTGGCTCCGATACGCCTGGAATTCCTTCTGGCTCCATCGTCACGCCCGCCCCCACTAACTTTTTCGCAGAAGCAATAGGCCAGTTTCGGCTGCAGAGAGTCAAGCCTCGGATGATCTTTCGTACCGAATTCGACGAAGCCAGACAACGAATCGGTTCTGACCAACGCGGGCCGGCACAGCAAAGTCGCCTGAGAAGGGACCGCAATAGGTCTGACCTACATTTCTTTCCGTTCATTCATGTCGTGTATATGGAAGCGCACGTGCCTACCGCCTCGATCGCCTGCGTCACTTTAGTAATAATCAAATCGCCGAGCCGACCTCGCATAGAATCGATCGTCCTGTAATCTAGACCCTGCAATCCCCATAGATGCCTACGTAGAATTCCAGTCTTCGTGCGATTGGCGCAATCTGCGCGAAGGACGGAATCATTCGATCTATTTCATACTGGCGAATTCGAAACCAGAATCTTTGCGTAGAGGTTCGTGATGACCAAATTTCGCGGTGAAGACGGACAAACGCTTGTGCTTACAGCGCTTTGCATGACTGTAATGCTCGGATTCATGGCCATGGCCATCGACGTCGGAATATTGTTCCGAGCGCGCAGGAACATGCAGATTACAGCGGACGCGGCAGCTGTTTCGGGCGCGCTCGACTACTACTACAACTCTTCAACAGCGAGCAATCCGCTGACACACGCCCAGGCCGCTGGCCAAGCGGCGGCGGTGTCGAACGGCATAATTAACGGGACTAATGGAACGGTATTGATCAACTGCCGCCCATCAAGTGGCCCCAACTCCGGCGGCAGCGGTTGCAACGGCTATTTCGAGGCGATTGTTTGGCAACCAACTGCGACCGTTTTCATGGGGATGTTTGGCACGCATTCACTAAACGTGTCAGCACGTGCGGTGGCCGGCACGCCGGTTACAAGCAACGCATGCATCTGGATCATGGACCCGACGGCGGCGTCAGCTCTGCAACTGCAAGGAAATTCAAATATCAACGCTCCGGGATGCGGCATCTACGTGAATTCGAATAACAGCGGAGCAGTGAAAGTTATCGGGAACTCCAACAACTTTAATGGCCCCGCTCTTGACGTCGTTGGGGGGCTAAGCGGTCACCAGACCTCGCCGACGCCGGTCACGACCGGAACGGCTCCGACCAGTCCGCCTATTCCGACCAATCTTGCCGGCCCTGCCGGGTGCACGCAAACAAGCGCATTGACGTCAATCACCACCGCCAATATGGGAAGCGTCAGCGGTTCGGGCGTAAATAATGCGGTGTGCTTCACCGGCGCCGTTTCTCTTGGCAATGGAGTGAGTCTTTCTGGCGCAGTAGGCGGAGTTACTTATGTTTTCGAAAACGGGGTCACGATTCCGACGGGCGCGACGGTGAACGTCGGTTCAGCCACGTATAGCTCTGGAACGGGAACGTTCAGCAACACGCTTGGAGCGACCATTGATCTGCAAGGTGGCACTCTCAATCAGAATTCTAATTCCGTGCTGAATGCCTATGCGCCGACTTCAGGGACCTATAACTCGATCGCGATCATGCAGCCATCTTCAAACACAACCACACCGCTGCAGGTGCAGTTTGGCAGTAACAACGAATACCTTGACGGCATCATCTTTGCGCCTGGAACGCAGGTTTACATGCAGGACAACGGTGGTGGCGTAACCGCTTCGGGTGTAATCACGAAGACCATGTTTATCAAGTCTTCGAGCTTCACAGTTCCGGGGTACAGCGTGGCGAACCTTGCAACCACACCTTTCAGAGTCGTAACGCTCATGGAGTAGAGAATGAAAATGCAGAGGCGCAAGCTGAGAACTATTGAAATCCTTAGATCCATTGGCCGCAATGAGACAGGCGGAGCGATCATAGAGACAGCTCTTACGGTGCCGATGTTGGTAACGCTCCTGTTGGGTGCGGTTGAATTTGCGCGCGTTGCATATGCGTCCATTGAAGTTGCGAATGCAGCCCGGGCAGCCGTGTCCTATGGCGCGCAGAGCATCACAACTGAAGTTGACTCTACAGGGATCCAGACCGTGGCTGCGAATGATGCATCGGATTTGACGGGGCTCACGACAACACCGACAACCTCCTACATCTGTGCTGATGGAACGGCCTCTACTGGCGCCAATACAGACTGCAGTACTTCTCAAATCGAAACTATTCTAACGGTTAGCACTTCCGCATCGTTCAGTCCGATCATCACGATTCCTGGTTTTCGTGGCCCGTACACGCTTTATGGCAGGGCGGTTCAGAAAGTCTTGAAGAATTAATCCAGCGGCCATTCGGCAAAGGAGGTGTGGATATGCGTAATGCATTGAAATTTTTTATCGAAATGAGTCAACGAAGATCCGCCGCAACAGAAGCGAACTCGCTGACGGCAGACACGGGGTCGGCGCTCGTTGAGATGGCCTTGTCATCGTCGGTATTGTTCGCGATGTTCTTCGGTATGTTTCAGATTTCGATGGCGTCATATGCCTACCACTACGTGTCTGATGCGGCTCGTGAAGGTTCGCGATATGCGATTGTGCGTGGATCGACCTCCTGTGCCAATGAGGCGACTTTGTCGGGATGTGGGGCGAGCGCCAGCACGATCGCGGCTTACGTGAAAGGCCTGGGGTATCCCGGGATTGACTCTGCGAATATGACGGTCACGACGACATACTACAGTCCAAGCACGACCCAACCGACGACTTGGACGCTCTGCACTTCGGCTCCCTGTAACACATCGGGAAGCCTAGTAAAGGTGGTCGTGATGTATGCTTATCCGTTTGCCGTCCCCTTCGTGCCAACTCGCACGCTGAACGTCAGCAGCACATCGCAAATGGTCGTCGCGCAGTAACCAATTCTCGAAATGCTTTCATACCTGAAGTTGGGCGTGACTCGGGGGTGCTTTCGCTTCGAGAACGGGAGCGCCGGTTTCGAAGCGCTTCCTGCGGATTGCAATGAGGCTTGTAACAGAGTAGACCAGTCTTACGCGAATCAAGTGGGCCACATCGTACTACTCAAATCAGGGACTTTTGCGCTATCCGCCACTCGCAGCACATGCGAAACCTCAGAGTTTTTTGCGCCGCGGTCGTTGAAATTTACACAGGTGCAGCGGCGAACTATCAAACTTAGTGCCATTTAATGGTGGTTAATTTGGAAGTTTCTGACAACCCTACTCGAAATCGATCGATACAGTATAAGTTCTGAGATCTAACCAACAATCGTTAAAGAAATTCAAATACGTGTTTTTCTGGTTCTGCACGGTCCGCATTGATTTGCGCAGATTTGCTTCTGCTAGCCACTGGATTGCGGACTGGAGAAATGCCGAAGCATTATTGAGCGAAACACCCCGGCGTTTTGATTGCGCGAATCTCTTAGACATTCGCTGTGAGCGTGGTGCTGATACCGGAAAATGCGGCGTTGATCCCGGTGGCTAAGAAACCCATGCCAGTAATTGCACCAAATGCGATCAGAGCAACTACCAAAGCGTATCAACCAAGTCTTGCCCTTCTTCGCGTACCAAAAAATTCTGTAGCGCGAAGTAACAATTGCTTATCAGTGCTTTCTTTTTTTCTCCCGACACATTTGGTCTTTGGACCGTCCCCGTAGAATTTTCTAACTATAACCCGGGCGCTTGTCGGCGTATACATTACTAGCGCGCAGAACTCAACACCGTTGGCAGGCTTTCCTCATTACCAGCACCGACACGCAACCAGCAAGTTCCTTCCATCGGGCCCTTTCAGTATCCTGATTAAACCTATCGCAAAATCATCGAGAAGCGCGCTTGGCATTGGGAATTTCAAGCGGCGACAAGTATTTTCATGGCGAGTGAATCTTCCATCAACGCAGAGTCTCCCGGTATGGTGGCCTCGGTTATTATCAGCCTGTTCTTGTGTCTGCACAGGCAGGCGAAAAGAAGGCGAATTCGACCCATTGTGGTGCACTGCGGCGACCTCCGGCGAGGACGGAGAGGCTTTGGTTCCGAGAGGTCGACTTCTAATAGCACGGCTGACTCGACCCGCTGGCGCTCTGACGTAGAATCGGCGGCTGCTGTACGAAAGATGC
>JANXYB010000010.1 GCA_025350325.1 Acidobacteriaceae bacterium | reverse complement strand
TGCAGGCGGTCAGCACGCCATCGGCCTGTGTAGCTTTCGCTCGTGATCACAGGCGCGAGAGCAAAGGAGGAAACGCGTGACGACACCAATTACAAACGATAAAACCTATCCGATTGAGGAGGCACTCCGGGCCCAAAAGGCCCTGCGAGAGCTCGCCGGCGAAGGACCTGAAATGTTCCCCATCGAGGCATTTGTGGGCATGATCAGCGACGAGATACAGACCTTGCGAGAGCGGGGCCATAAGGATGATGAGATCGCCCAGGTTATCCTATCGAATTCCGCAATTAAGATAACAGCATCCGACATTGCGGAACATTATGCCTCTCCCGACGACCGGCATCACCACTAAGGCGATGAAGCCCTTCAGCATAAACTGTGCCCTCACAACGATTAGGGAAATGTTGTTCAACAATTACTTTAAGTACCAGGATCAACTCTCGGCTTACTCCGCTCCAAATATACGGCGGAAAAAATGCCCAATGCGGGTAAATATATTCGGCTTGACGCTTTTCGTTCGCCCCTTGTTTGCCGGGCTCGAACTGGTCGTGGTCGTCGATGTGTGAGCCGCATCGGGCTCTGTCGGCTTTGCGCCGCTCTTATAAACGAAGGTGTCAGTAGCGGCAGCCGGAGCGACACTGGGAGGCCCGGGCGGCGAAAGCGGCGCCAGTCCTGCACTTTGGGCCAAGGGAAAGTCATTGCTCCCCGGTCGCGTAGTTGGCGGGCAGCCGCAGGGCTCCTTTTCCTGGTCCACAACCTCTAATAAGCTGCCGTGTTGAAACATCACCCGCTGGCCGGGCTGCACCCGGTAGACGCTGCCATCAAACACGCTGGTCACAAGAACGTAAGGGGCGTTTATGCCGGCATTGTCGACGCAGGTATCGCCGTGCTGGCCGAGTCGCACTTTTACGTCTGCCGCTCCGGGACCACCAATAAGGATGCGGAAATCGGGCGTCAGCAGGACGTCGGAATTGCGGCCGGTGGCAAAGTCTGCCTCGAGAGCCCCGTGATTGAGCACCATCATCAGGCCCGGAACGTCGCCGGCGGGAACACTGGAGTCGGCTGCGAGCTTTACCGTGGTCGAGGCGCATACGCGTAGTACTCCGCGATGCGGGAGCGTCACCTCTGTGGTTGCGGCCCCCGAAGTGACTGCTCCGCTAGCGGCGATGATCGCCCTACCCCCGGAAACCTGCAACGCTCCAGTAACCATGGCCGCGCTGTCGGCGCTCTTGCTGTCGAGCGGAACGATGGCCAGAGGACCGGACGAGTCCGCAGCCGCCGGAGGAGATGCGACCGCGATCGCTCCTGTTTGCGGTGGGGGCGGCTGTGCTACGACGGGAGCCTGCGCGATCAGCAGACTCGCGCCCATGAGCACTGAAAAAGCAATGGAAGTAGGAAGGAACGCTGGCATGTAACTTTGCATTCGAAATGAGTGGGGTCGCATCGGTCTACATGTCCAGAAAGTTGCGGATCATCTGGTGTCCGCCTTGGGTCAAGACGCTTTCAGGATGGAACTGCACGCCCTCAATAGGCAGGTCGCGGTGACGAAGACCCATGATCACCGACTCCTTCGCCTTGCCTGCGCCGTTATTCTCTTCGGTGCGGGCAGTGATAATTAGCGATGCGGGAAGAGACTTTTCGCGGACGATGAGGGAGTGGTAGCGGGTGCACGTCAAGGGCGTAGGCAATCCGGCAAAAATTCCTTTTCCATCGTGATCTACAGGGCTGGTCTTGCCGTGCATCAGGTGGTGCGCGCGAACGACCTCGCCGCCAAACGCCTCTCCGATAGCCTGGTGACCCAAGCAGACGCCGAGTATCGGTGCCTTGCCTGCCATGTGGCGGATAAGCGGAACAAGGATCCCCGCCCCACTCGGTGTACACGGGCCAGGCGAAAGCAGGATGCGCTCCGGCTTGAGGGCCTCGACTTCTTCAACCGTCAATTCGTCGTTGCGGCGCACCTCGACCTCCGCGCCCAATTCCCCCAGGTATTGCACGAGGTTGTAGGTGAACGAATCGTAATTGTCGAGGACAAAGACCATGTTGTAGTCAGTGTAGCGCGGGAGGCGAGCCACGATTCGAGATCCAACGTCGCCATCCTTGCTCAACAAGCCGATAACGTCTGCAACGAAACTATTCGCAGTAAGGTCGAGATCATGTACCGTTCACTCGTCCCCTCGCAAACCATATCGCCGAATTCAAAGATATAGACATCGCCGAGCGCAATGCGAAACTCTTTGAGGTTCGCGTGGCTCCAACGTTGAAGATCACCGGCGAGCCCAAAACCGCAAAGACTAGTGACCCGAAGTCAACCGACAGTTTCAAACTTGGCCGCTGCGTAGGCAGAGCTAGCCTGGGTTGCGCTTCGACACCGAATTCGTTCGCCCACGCGCTTCCAAGGTTGCGCGGTGTTTGGCGCATCTGCAAAACTGGCTTGGGTCCGCTAACGATGGTTCTACATTTTTTAATTCAGGGTCGAGTGCAGGGCGTGGGCTTTCGTTGGTTTGTTCATCGCGAAGCAAGCGAGTTAGATTTGCGCGGCTGGGTACGAAACACCGAAGAGGGTGACGTCGAAGTGGTAGGCTCCGGCACCGCAGAAGACCTTGCCGAATTACGCGCCGCTCTGCGTCGGGGCCCGCGCGGCAGTCGAGTCGACCGTCTTATCGAACATTATCTAGACGAGAAAGAAGCCGTCGGCCTCAACGCCTTCCGCATCGAGGGCGCGTGGTGAAGAACAGGATTAGCGAGAGGCAGGGTTTGGACGCAGGGGCCAGGGACTAAATACAAACCTTTTGGCGGATGCGATCCGCTTCGGCGATCTTGGTCACTCCTCTATAATCTGTAGGGAAGAGGATTTGCGTACCCATCAATTCCCTTCCCCCATTTTCATTCAAGCCAGGTTGCAATTCCATACCGGTTTCAGGAGCTAGCGGAAGCATGTCCGAAGCATTCAAACCCCTCGAAGTGGAAGCATTGAAGGCGCTGGTGCGCACGGTGCCTGATTTTCCCAAGCCGGGAATTTTGTTCTACGACATCACCACGTTGCTTAAAGACAAAACCGGCTTTGCCAAGCTGATCGACGCACTTGCTGCGCATTACATTGAGCGGAAGATCGACCTGGTGCTGGGCATTGAGGCACGCGGATTCATCTTTGGGCCGGCGCTCGCTTACCGGCTCAACGCGGGATTCGTGCCCGTGCGCAAGCCGCGCAAGTTGCCTGCGCCTGTCGCGCGTGTCACGTACGATCTCGAGTACGGCACCGACATGCTAGAGATTCATCTTGACGCAATTCAGCGTGGTCAGCGCGTGGTGTTGGTTGACGATCTACTCGCCACCGGCGGCACAATGGAAGCCACCATCAAGCTGGTCAAGCAACTCGGCGGCGAGATCGCGGGCCTGGCTTTTGCGATCGAGCTGGACTTCCTCAAAGGACGCGACCGGTTTTCTGAGTACGACGTCTTCAGCCTGCTGCACTACGACGAGTAGACAACACAAGATTCTCTAGTCAGTCTCTTACAGCACGCCCTCAGGCGTGTCGGCATCGGTGCCAACCTCATCATTTTCTCCCACCAGCATTTGCGCGTCGGTGAAACGATATCCGACGTATACGTCAGTAAGCAGGTAGATGGGGCTGGATGGGTCGTCCTCGATTTTCTTCCGCAACTGACGAATGAATGTGCGCAGATACTCGACCTCTTCGCGACAGTCTGCGCCCCATACCGCGGTAAGCAACTTGGCGTACGTCACGACGCGACCAGCGCGGCTCATGAGGCAGTAGAGAATATCGAATTCCTTGCGCGTCAAGTGAATAGCCTGGCCGCGCTTGGTAACGCTGCGCCGCGCCGGAGTCAACCGCACCTCGCCAATTTCTATTGGCGCATCTTCGGCGCGCGCCGGAGCATTGACGCGGCGAACCGCAGTGCGAATCCGTGCGATCAGTTCGCGCGTGCTAAAAGGCTTGGTGATGTAATCGTCTGCGCCAAGTTCGAGTGCCTCAACTTTTTCTTCTTCTCTCTCACGCACGCTTACCATGAGGATGGGAAGCCGCGGCGCAAAAGCGCGAATGCGGCGAAGGGTTTCTATTCCGCCGATGCCCGGCATGTTGATGTCGAGTAAGACAACATCGAATGTGCCAGAGTGGAGCAACTGCAACGCCTCTTCCCCTCGCGATGCCTCGCTGAAATCGAAACCAAGCTCGACCAGCGGCGGCCGCAACGCGCGACGAATGGCGGCCTCATCATCGACAACTAAAACACGAATAGCTGATTGGCTCATTGCATTTCCCTCTTTCGTGCTGAGGCTGGAATAGCCGCGTAGAATGTTGTGCCCTCATCTTCTTCACTCTTTACCCACACATATCCGCCGTGAATCATGGCCGCGCGTTTGGCCACCGAAAGCCCGATTCCCGTGCCGGAGGCGCGATTTGACGAAGTAGACGAACGATAGAAGCGATCGAATATACGTTCGCGGTCCGCCATAGGAATGACGGGACCAAAGCTATGCACAGAAAAAATCACTTCTGCTCTTGTCTGGACTGCGCGGATGGTGATGGCAGTGCCGTATATCGAATACTTGCAGGCGTTATCGACGTATTGCGATAGCAACATCGACATAAGCTGACGATCGCAGCAAACAATCAGTTCGCGATCGGGCAGGTCGATGGCGACTTTCATGCTGGCGAGTCGATCGCTCAGGCTGCCTACGACTTCTTCAATGAGTTGACGTACGCCCACTTGAATCGCATGCACCGTAACTTCGCCTGCATCGAGTCGGGCGGTGGTCAACAGGCGCTTTGTCAAGTCATTAAGTAACCCTGCTTGTTCATCAATGAGGGCAACCAATTCACTCTGCCCGGCAGATAGCTTGCCCATCTCGCTCAAGCCGGTGCTGGCGGCACGAATCGCGGTGAGAGGTGTCTTGTAAGCATGGGCCAGGCTATCGAGTACGGTAGAACGCAATTGCTCGGTGCGGCGTTCTGTCTCGATGCGGCTCTCGTTGGCAAAGGCGCGGTAGCGGTCAAAGGTAATGGCAATGAGCGACGCAATCGCGTTGTTGGTGAGTGGGCTGGTATCGCCGCGTAGCACCAGGCTTCCGACCGGAGCGGTCCCCAGGCGGACTACGCGTCTGCCGATACCTGTCTCGGCATCATCGTCGGACGTTTCGAAATAGTAAACATTCTGGGCCAGTTCCTGTGGATCGATTTCCCAGATACCAGCCTGATATGTTTCGTGCAGGTCGGCATCGAAGACCACGACGGCTTCGAGTGAAAATATTTCATGCACCAATTCTGCGAGTTGCGCACCCGGCTCGACATGCAGATTCATTTGCAGCGTGCGACGCGTGAATTCATAAAGGTCCTGCATCTGGCCGCCCCAGGACTCAGCCTCTCGGGCGTGCTCGGTGACGCGGGCTGACAACCGGCTGACCACTAGGGCAGTGAGCACAAACGCGATCAGGGTGATGGAATTGGCCGGATCGACGGCAGGATTGAGTCGTGACAAATGCGCTGTGAAATAGCTCTGCACAACTACCGCAGAGAACGAAACGACGACGGATTGCCAAAAGCCGCAAAGCAGCGCTGTCGGCAGGACGATGAGCAGGTATAGAAGCACGGCAACAGGTGAGAGCCACTGAAGCCAGTGTGCGAATGCGCCTACCAACACAACGCAAAGCGCGCCGAGACCGCACTCCATCGCAAACAGCAACAACTGCAACCCGGAGCCTCGGGTGCGCCTCGCGGCGAAGGCGGTACGGATAGGAGTGTAGGTCCCGGACAACGGGTTACCGGCCTTTCCTGGAATTAAAGTCTCGACCTTACGCTAGCGTCTTACCGGATTCATCTGCAGAAAACGTTAATGAATTTTAGCAGCAGCCATATGTCATCTTTATTCGGCCTTATGTATTAGTCTTGCCTTCAGCGCTTGTTATTCCTCAGCCCAAATCATCGCAATTCCGTTTCGAGTTTGATAAAAAATGCAAATGTTTTCTATCTTTATCTGTTCCTTATGCCGCGTTTGCATTACTAATCTTAAGCCGCAAAGGTTTTATTCAAATCGCTCGAAGCATGGGCCTCACGCACATGCTCGCCGAATCTTTGCCCTCTGCGAGACCAGCACATCCGTGTTGATCCGGTGGGCGCGACTGTAAGTTGTTGGTGCATGGGAGGTTTGGATAATAGCCTCTCTTCGTCGAATCGAATGCGCGTCCTATCCCACATTTTCTGAGAAAGGATCAGTGTCAATGATTCTCCAGTCGAGTTACACTTTCCAATTCCTAACCGGGGCCGCACTTACTCTGGCCAGCGTGGCCAGTGCACAGGCTCAGTCAACAATCGCAGCTGCAACGCAGGCAGTCGCAGAACCCGCGGCGCAAGCCGCCCAGGCACCGGTGCCTGTAACCGCGCCAGCCCCGCTTTCCACGTTCGTTCTCACGGGCCCGCTGCAATGGCTGCCGCCAGCGACCTTCGATGCCGGACCATTAGGCAAGCTGTCGGTCAACGGCATCGTGACCGGTTTCTCACAGTTCCAGAACAATCACTTGCCGGGAGACGACGGTGCGCAAGCCACTCTGAGCAACGGACAGATCTTCATTCAAAAAGCGGATGGGAAGGTTCAGTACTTCATCCAGGCTGGCGCCTATAGCCTACCGACACTCTCAGTGCCGTTTGTTAACGCCCAAACTATCGTGAACAATTTCTATGGTCCTGTTCCCGTCGCTTTCCTGAAGCTGCCGGTAGGAAAGACCACCCAGTTCCTCGTCGGAGCCCTTCCCACGCTGATGGGCGCCGAGTCCACCTTTACTTACCAGAACTTCAACATCGAGCGCGGCATCGTATGGAACCAGGAAAACGCCATCAATCGGGGCATCCAGATCAATCAAGCTCTGGGTAAGTATCTGGCCGCCTCTATTAGTTGGAATGACGGTTACTATTCCAACCGTTATTCGTGGCTCTCGGGCTCGGTGACCCTCACCAAGGGGCCGCATGTCCTGGTATACGACGGGATGGGGAACCTCGGACAGACCGCTTATCAAACGGCGGCTACGCCGGTGCAGAACAACGGCTACATGCACGCGGTGATCTATACCTACACGAAGGGTCGGTGGATCGTTTCGCCATACTTCCAGTATGGCAAGCTGCCGACCAATGCAAAAGTAGGCGTCACCAATGGCACATCGGCAACGGGCGGCGCGCTAAACGTCAGCTACGCGTTCAAGAGGGGCTTCTCACTTCCGGCGCGCGTGGAGTACCTCACGAGCTCGGGCAATGCAACCGACGGCTCGGTAAATATGCTGGGCTTTGGGGCGGGCAGCGCAGGCACCACCTTCACCGTAACGCCAACCTATCAAAAGGGAGGCATGTACCTTCGCGGCGATCTCGCGGTGGTGCACGCAAAGGACTACGCGCCGGGAAGTGTGTTCGGAACCACCGGAACGGATGCTAACCAATTCCGGGGCGTCCTTGAATTCGGCTTCATCTTTGGCAACAACATCGAGAAATAGCCGCGTAACTCCGCGTGGCGGCGACCTGCTAGGTTGCGTTTCTTCATTTCATCCTCATTGTGGCGCACCTAGCATTCTCATGACTCAGAAAGCTTATCCAGATCTGCCCGGACGGAACAAGGACGCGGGCCAGCATCGAGCGCGATCCCGGTAAAGCGCCGGGAGCAGACAGACCTAAGAATTTCACTTTTCAGGAGAATGTCTATGGCAGATCAAAAAGCAACACAGATGCAGGCCACGCTGGGCCTAACCGGACTGACCAGCAATGCGATGGCGCTCATCGCCCCTGGCGCCTTTCTATGGCTAACCTTTTTCATCCAGGCCACAACCGGTGCAGCGGGTCAGCCTTCCACCGCACCCTCCATGTGGTGGGGCATCCTGCTCGCCCTTGGCCTGTGCCTGGCTACAGCCGTTGCGTATGCTGAAATTTCGAAGCTCTATCCCGGCACCGGATCCAGCTATTACTACGCTGAGCAAGCCCTGCTTTCGAGAGACAAGGCTTTTAAATATGCGCGTATTGCGAAATTTGTGGTTGGCTGGGGCTCACACCTTTATTACTGGGTCTACCCCGGCGTAATGGTGGCGACTACCGGCATCTTCGTCGGCTATGTGGTTGGATTCCTGTATCCCAACTTCATCAGCGGCGGCAATCCCGGGCCGATATTCATGGCTCTGGTTGCGGTGGTCTTCTCGTTCTTTGTCGCGTGGATCGCACAAAAGGGCGCGGGCGCTTCGACAGCTGTCAATCTTGCCATCAACGTAATTCAGATTTCGGCACTGCTGGTTTTCAGTATGCTGGCACTCGGTTATCGCGTCAATCATCCTTCAGGAACAACGGGCGCGACATCCTTCCAATACGACACGCAATCGCTGGCCACATATACCTACCAATTTGCAACCAATCCAAAAGATGGCACCACCATTCGTGACGCAAGCGGAGTGCCTCAACCCCTTCTCGATTCGGCCGGCAAGCCAACTCCCTTTGCGATCACGTACCCTGACAAGGACAGCAACGGAAATATGCTGACGCATACTTCTGCAGCGTCGGTGATTTCTCCGCATAAATTCAGTTGGGTATTCATTCAGGCAACGGTCGCTATCCTCATTTTGGTCGGCTTTGAATCGGTCACTGCGATGGGAGGCGAGGCAAAGAATCCAACTAAGCATATTCCCATCGCTGTCATCGCATCGTTGCTCATTCAAGGATTACTTTGCTATCTGATTGAGTATTTCGCCGCAAACTACTTCCTCAATTCTGGTTATACGATGCAGAGCGCTGCAGGCTCTGCGGCCCCGGTCGGAGACATGATGATCATCGTCGGCGATGCGCTGCTGGGTCAGGGACACGGCAAGTATTTCATGCTGGGCGAAGCAATCACCGTCTTCCTCGCGCTGATCGGCACCACCCTGAGCTGCATGAATACAGGGGCTCGCGTGACTTACGCAATGGGCAAAGACGATGAGGCACCGGAACACTTCGGCATTTTACATGCGAAGTCGCTCACACCGCGCCGCGCCATTTGGACCCTGGCTATAATCTCGGCGGTACTCGGTGTGCTAGCTGTTTCGCTGGTCTTCGCCGATGCCAGCGCCCCAAGCGATGCAACCATTGCTGCGCTGCCGCACGGCATCTTTTCAAGCTTTGGATACAGTTCGCACGACACGTTGGCAGCGCTACCCAATTCACTGCTGACCATCACGCTTACATCCAACTTCGGCACCTTCATCCTCTACGCGCTGAGTTGCCTGCTGTGTATCGTGGCTTTCCACAAGCGGCCCGATTACAACGTCTTTGTGCACTTGATCATTCCCGGATTTGGTTTGATCGCCAACCTCACGTGCATGGCCTTCTATCTGATCGGTCCTATTTTCAACCTGGGCACGATTAAAGAACCTCTTCTGGCGCTCGGCATATCGGCCGTCTGGGGTCTTTATGGAGCCATCTACTTTGTTCGCTCGTCAAAAGCAAAAGGCAAAGCAGTCTTGGTCGAGTCGAGACTGCAAGCCAGATAAGTTAGTAGTAGCCATGAACCAACAGCTACACCCTGGCAAAATCCATTTCCGATCTATGCGATCAGGTCGGAGATGGAAACCCCAGATTCTACCGCAGATCTGTTTACTTTACTCATAAATGCACCCTCCGCTTCAGCGGACAACTTTGAGGCGGCGGCGCCGATGCTGGATGTAGTTTTCGCGCAGGCAAGTGATCCGGGCAAGATTCGCACTAACAATGAAGACGCGATGGGTTCGTTTATACCCAACTCGCGCCACCAGGCGCGTTCGCATGGCTATCTCTTCGCAGTAGCCGACGGGGTCGGTGGAATGGATCTGGGCGAGGTCGCGTCTGCGACTGCCGTTTCCGTCCTCGTTGAAGAATTCGAAAAGGCCCAGTCAGGAGCGATGCTTATAAGCCTGCTTCCCCGCCTCGTTCAATTCGCCAATGCTGCGGTACATGATCGCACACTGGCTCCAGAATTCCGCGGCAAGAAAATGGCGACGACAGTGGTGGCTTGTGCTCTTCGACATGATCAGGCAATCGTGTCACACGTAGGAGATTCGCGTTGCTACCTGGTGCGGGGCGGGGTGGCGAAGCAAATCACGCAAGACCATACGTGGGTGAACGAACAGAGGAAGATGGGCCTCGTCACCGCCGACGAAGCGGCTACATCGGATTCACGTCACGTGCTCATTCGCTCGCTGGGACCGGAAATGTTTGTCTCGCCCGATACGATTGCCCTGACCGTCAGGCCTGCGGACGTGCTAGTGCTTTGTTCTGACGGCCTGCACGACGAAATGCCCGAGAAGACAATAGCCGCCATCGTTTCGCAGAATAAAAGCGTCGATGAAATCGCGCACGAACTCGTGATGCGCGGCGTGGAGATCGACGGGAATGACAACACGACAGCACAGGTCATTCGCGTGCGCTCAGTCGAGCAGGTAGGCATGTATCGTGGCCGGCCTTATCGTTTGCCGGGCTAATTCCTCGCATGCTTAATGATCGGTGCCGCTGTTTTCGTAGGGCTTTCCGGTAAAGTAAAGAGAGCTACTCGCATGGAGCAGACCACCGATGGGCTTTCTGGATACGATAGAAGCCGGTTCGCAGATCGACTCATACCGCATCGAAGCCGCGGTTGCTTGCAGTGGCATGGCTTCGATTTTCCGGGCAGTCGACACGCGCGACAATACCGTGGTGGCGCTCAAAATTCCCCACCCTGACATGGAAGCCGATCCGATTCTTTTTGATCGATTCCAGCGCGAGGCTGCCATCGGCGAAAAGCTACATCACCCCATGGTGATGCGGGTGCTTCCAGACCAGCATCGTTCCCGTGTTTACATGGTGATGGAGTGGTGCGACGGGCGCCTGCTGCGCCAGATACTCTCAGAGGGCAGAATCCCACAGGATCGTGCGATCCGCATCGCGATCAACGTACTTGAGGCGCTCGCGTACATCCACGAAAATGGCGTCGTACATCGCGACTTGAAGCCGGAAAACATCATGGTCGACGATAACGACAACGTGAAGCTGATTGATTTTGGTATCGCCGGGGATACTGCGTCGCGCCGTCTTACTTACGCCAACATAACTGCAACCCTCGGGACTGCCGACTACATTTCACCAGAGCAGGTAAAGGGCAAGCGCGGCGATGGGCGCTCGGACATCTACGCCATGGGCATCATGCTTTACGAAATGCTCACCGGGAAGCAGCCCTTTACCGGCGCATCTCCGATGGAGACGATGAACGACCGGCTTATCAATTACCCGACTCCGCCTGCCCTGGTCGAGCCGAACATCTCGCCGCAATTGCAAGAAGTTTTGTACAGGGCTTTGGAACGGGATCCTAAAAACAGGTACATGCGGGCGCAGGAGTTTGAACAGGATTTGAAGCACCTTGACCAGGTAGGCGTAGAAGACCGGCCCGAGATACGAGACTGGAACAATCGCAAATCTCACAAGTCGCGGGCCGTACTCTACTACGTCGCCCTCGCCCTTATCCCAGTTGTTATTCTGGTGGTAATGACCCTTATAGCTCGTCATCGGTAGGCCCGGGCACGACTGCAATCTTCACGGGTTCCTTATGCATCGGACCTTACACTTTCATTGAATACGCGAACAATTCCCTTTAGAAGGAGAACCATGGCAACTGAGTACCGCAATTTTCTAGCGCTCCCCTACGAGGAGCTTGAAGAGCTGAACCTGAAAGCTAAGGCTGACCGCTCGAGCCGGTTGCCGATTGACGAAATTCGTGACAAGCGGCTGAAATATCTCACCGATGAGAAGCGGATCAAGGCTGTCACAGTGCTGTTCTCAGACTTGGAAGGCCGCCTGCACCTGCTGGACTATGACAAGAAGTTCCTCCTCGGTGCGTATGAAAATTTGACATTTGATGGATCTTCGATTCGCGGATTCACCGCACAGAAAGAAAGCGATCTTCGCCTGGGCATTGACTGGAGCGCCTTCTACTGGGTGCCCGCCGATGTGTTTGGCAATGGCAAAGTGCTGGTCTTCGGCACGGTAATCGACAAGGACGGAACGCCTTATTCCGGCGACTTGCGCGGCGTGCTCAAAAGCTACTCCGACAAGCTCTACAAGGAGAAGGGCTACACCCTCAATGCAGCCAATGAGATTGAGGGATTTCTGTTCGCGGGCCGCGACGCCGAAGGGCGTTTCCACGAGACTGGCCGTTTCGAATTTATCAACACCGGCGGCTATTATCACGTCCTCCCTCTCGATCCGCTGCGTCAGTTCATCGACACGGCTGCTGAAGTGCAGCGCGCCATGGGCTTCCAGAACGAAAAGGATCACCCCGAGGTTGCGCCTAGCCAGTTTGAAATCAACTACGGCTATGGCGAAGTTGTCATGGCAGCGGACCAGATCCAACTCTACAAACTGCTCACGCGCCAGATAGCCAACAACATGAATTACACCGCCTGCTTCTTGCCCAAACCCGTCGTCGGCGTCAACGGCAGCGGCATGCACACCAACGTCTCCGTCTCAAAAGACAAGGTCAATCTCATGTGGGATGAGAAGGGACAGGAGCAACTTTCCGGATTTGGGTGGGATTTCATCGACCGCATTCTCGCCAGCGCCCTCGACATCTGCCTCATTCTCAATCCTAGCGTCAATGCGTTTCGGCGCCTCGATCCGCACTTTGAAGCGCCGAACCAGATCAAGGCTTCGGCCACCGATCGCGGATCGATGGTGCGCGTGCCCATCGGTAACTCGAAGTCAATGCGCGTCGAAGTGCGCTCTGTCGCGCCTGATGCTAACCCATACCTGACGCTTTTCTCGATCTTCAAGACTGGCATCGATGGGCCTAAGGCGGAGATTGAAAATATTCGCCAGGCGCAGCGCTACTTGCCTGACCACATTCAGCAGGCGATCGACGACTTCAAAGGGTCGAGTTGGATTGGTCAAATTCTTGGCGCTGATGTGCAAGGCCGGTTTGCCGATCTCAAGCAGGCTGCGGCCGATCGTTCTCCGCGCGAGCTTGGAACATTCGTCAAGGCCTCCGAAGTGCAGTACCACCACGAGGTCTACAACCAGTCGCTCTGGAACATGTTCTAAGACGGCAATTCTGGAATATTACGACGGGGCAATATGAGCGGCGCAGCCAACTTTGGTTGCGCCGCTCATATTAGAATTTGCGGATTCGATGAAGAGGGCGGTGCCTGCGCGGCATGCTGACTCCGCGCTACTTTTATAACGATTGCTGCCTCTTCTTTACGACCAAGTTGATTCAAAATCTCTGTGAGCGCCTGGGCGAGTTCAAGAGAGTCGGGCGTCGTGTTGATACCGTCGCGCAGCACCCTCCCTGCTTCCTCCAGCTTCCCAGACTTGGCGTAGGCAATCCCTAGATTGAGACTCTGCTGCACCGTTCGCTGACCCAGCAGGCGCGGCCTTTCAAGCAGATCGATGGTGCTCTAGTAATCTCCATCGTTGATGAGATCGTTCGAGAGGCTGTCGAGTGCAGTCGATGCTTCGGGATCAATTTCGATTGCGGCGCGCCACTCCATTTCAGCATCTGAGGTCGTCTGCGATGCATCGAGCGCTGCGCCAAGGATGAGATGAATCTTGATATCGCGATAGCCAAGCTTCTCCGCTTCCTGCAGTGACGCAACTGCCTCTTTTATATCGCCGGAAAAATAAAGGCTTGATCCAAACATGAACGCAACATGAGCCGCATCTTTCTGCCTCGGCTCCATCTGCAGCGAGGTCGCAAAAGCGCTTGCTGCGCAAGTGTAATTTTGTTGCCCGGCAAAATAGACACCAAGGTCAGTGAACGCCGCAGCATCCGGCTTGTCGAAACGAGCTTTCATTGTCGCGGGAGGCGTACACCGCTCCGCCCCGACAGCCTGTTCTGCGAATAGCGTGCAACACCCGAAGATGCCCACGAAGCCAAGCATGAATAAACTCAAACAATTCGTCTTCGCGCTGGCCGCTGGATTTTGCTTTCTACTTGCTGCCATCGGCTACGTGCACCTCGATTTGGTCGATTCCTTCGGTGCCGATGTTTACGAACTCTGGGAGATTAACAGCTCGGTTCGCTGCAGTCGCATTATCAATCAAAATCGCCGGACTGTCGTTGCCGTTCGCGTCAAGGTGCGTCAGATACATCATTGTGTAAGGCGACCGCGCCTTTGAAGAAAACACCATCCAATGCCCGTTGGGCGAGAAGCTGTGCCATGAATTCATAAGACTAGTATTGGCACGCATGCGGCGCGCGATCCCACCGCTAAAAGGAATGATGTAAAGCTGGCTGTCGGGCCGCATTAGTTGTCCGTTCTTGCATTGCACAAACACAATCCACTTGCCGTCTGGGGAAACCTTGGGAAAGTTATTGCTCATGCCGTTCCCTGACGCCCCTGCAATCCGCTCCGCGATGCCTCCCTTTCCATCGTTGAAAGGAATGCGATAAAGCTCGTACTTGATCTGCGTTTCGCTCGGATCGTTGGCGTGCGTCGCGTGCGGCTGACCCGGCGGCCGTGGATCGCGCGCTTCGGCACGCGCAAATATGATGTATTTTCCGTCAGGGCTCCACACTCCATCCGTTTGCACGTATTTTGGATCGTCTGCTCCCGGAAGCGGTTGGCGCAAGCCGGTGGCACGGCTGTAGTATTCGAGAATTCCGCGTGTCGGAAAGAAGACTTGCAGAAAGCGATAGTCCATGAAGTTAGTGACGTAGTAGCTGTCGATCATGCGGTCGACCGCCGGGCCCGCGAAGGTGCTCAGCACATAACGCCCGTCGGGCGAAACCTGCGACATGAATCCGACGCGCACTTTGCCGACTGCTCCATCGGTATTCCAGTGAACCATGTCCTTGCTCTGTATGGTCATGTGCTTCTGCACCGGAACGATCGCATAGAGGCCCTTGTCGTTAGCCGGCCCGTCGATGTCCATGCCGAAAGTTTTTCCGTCCGCAGAGAACGAATGGCAATTAGCACACGTCGGCATATCTTTCAGGACGGTGTGGCTCTCTGCCTTGTGGACGTCGCGGATGCGCCAGTGAATCAGGTGAATAGCCGATTGCGCCAGCGGTTGCACGGCTCCCCCCGACCCTGCGCTCGGCATCAGCGGAACGTCGCGATAAAAAATCGGCGCGCCCACTTCGTCCTTCGACGTGCTCAGCGAGATGTGCGATTGCGAATAGGCCACCTGCCCGTCGCGATAGCCGGTAATCGTGACCGTTGCGGGCTGGGCAACGGAGTGTTGCTGAATTGCGTTCCACGTGGCTGCGTCCGGAGTCCATGTCCAGCTCGCGGCTTGCTGTGTCGTCAGCTTTGGCGGCTGATTCGAATCGGCGATGCAATCCGGGTCGATAACGCCGAGCTGCATGCGTGCGCCCTTGGATTGAACATGAAGCGGTGTCGCCTTGTCCGCAAATGAAACGTCGATTGCCCACGATGTACCCGCTCCGTCGCGCCACAGGAATGTTGGTGGGGTAATGCCTGGCGGAAAGATGGATTGGTTTTCGGGATAGTCGATCGAAATTGGCGAAAGTATCTTCGGGGTGGTCTCTGCTGCGTGCACTGCAAAAACAACTTGAACGAGACCGGCATGATCAGGGTGCAGCTGCGAAAAGCCAAACGTCAAAAGCACAACAGCAAATGTAGCAAGGCATGCGATAAGGTGGAGCATGGCCCGCCGATGGGGCGTAAAACCTGAAAGCACTGTTCCTCCATAAACCCGCATTCGATGGCATTGGAAAAACGTGGAGCATACTGCGCTCAATAGAGTTCCGTAGGTCCAGTGCCAAGTGCGCGTTCGGGATTGGTGGACGGAACCGACGTCTACAGGTCGCCACTCATTCTCAATTGTAGGCCACAAATAAATGCAAAGACTAGTCGCCGCAGTGCGAGCTCAAGTTCGCTTAAGCCGAGACGCCAAACACGCCAGACCGCGAAATTAAATCCGTGGGTTACTCGCCAGACGGTCGAACTGTCGTCAGCACCAGTTGCTGCTGATCGGCGCTAATCACCTTCTGATAGAAATTGCGTAGCTCGTCATATTCCCCTGCATCGAGCAGTGTAAATCCGCGCGCCAATACGCGGGAATTCGTGACAGAGCCGGAATTTACCTTCGTCCGCAACTGGTATGCGGCATTATTTTGCCAACTGAACTTGGCGTCCTCCGGCGTTCCTTCCGGGGCAAATCTGGCCGGAAATACATAAGTGATTTGTTCCTGCTCTTGCGAGGGATACCGCATGTCGACGGGCGACACTCGTTTCTCTTCTGCGGGGAATGGATTCGTCTCCCTGCTCTCAAAGAAAATACGGGGAAGAATTAGGCGGCTGCCGGTGTGCGTAGCCAAAATGCCGGAAACGGGGACCATGGCCAACAACTGTTTGGTCGGATCGTCGAGGTTAACGATGCGATCAACCTTCGCCTCGATGCCTTCGGGCACCTGCCGCGCCAGCATTTTGTTGATTTCCTCCTTGACTGTCTCCGGGGTCGAGCGAATCGCCAGTTGCCGCAATTGAATTGCCTGCTGCCCAACAAATCCGACCTTCAGTGTCCCCGAGATTGCACCCTGCGGGCTGACGTTAAGACTCCCAACACGAAGGAGGCTGTTATCCGTATTCAACTGTAAGGGGGTGATGATGACCTCGACCTTGCCATTGGATGCCATGGCTACACCACCTGCACCGGCATGTGCCCAGTGCATGGTCTCAAACGGCGCCATCTTGGTGCCGGGATCGACGGTAACTTCTTTACCGTCGATGTTGACCGCGATAACCACTGAGTCGAGTTGATCGGTGCGCAGAAACATAGGCGAAAAAATGCGATTACTGCGACTTGAAATGCGCTCAGCCCTTGCATTCAAACCTGCAACACGCGCCAGCGCTAAATATAAATATGCAATCTGACTGCTGGTGCCCTTCTTTGACTCGAGAACGGATTCCACACGTCCTCGCGGGATCCAATCGCTGCCGATACCAGGTTCCCCGTCAACAGTGAAATCCTGATTCTCAACCTTTTGCACTACAGCAAAAAGCTTCTTGGCCTTGACGAGTTGCGAATCGGAAGGGCTTGTCTCTGCAGCAACCGTGCGCTGCAAGAGTGGAGTAGCAGCTATGTATTGATTCAGACTGCGGGTCCAATAGCCCATCTCCTTCTGCCAGAATTCCTTCTCATCGGGCGTCGGCGTATAGAAGAAGGCGACCTGGTAAACGTGCGCTGCCAAAGCGGGGCCATACGGCTCGTTCGGGACTGGCGGTATATCCGTAAGGTCGAGCGTGTAGCGGCCCGACGCTTCAAATTTAACCGCTCCGCCGGGTGGCAGCACCGCAGCCGAGCGGATGTCTGTCATGGCCTGGCCGTGAATGTCGGTGAGTGCACTATCGTCGATGCCCGCGCTGCTCAGGTTTTTGTTGCGCTCGGGGAGAAACTTTTCAGCCGGCGTGAACAGATAATGCGCGCGGTGCACAAAATAAGGCTGCTGCACGTGCCACTCCGGCGCCTGTTCGAATCGATCGTATCGTACCTGGTAACGGTATTCGAGAACGCTGCCAACCTCAACGCTAAGCAGGTTAAAGGTGAGTTCGTTGACCTGGTTACGACCCTTTTTACTTCGCAAAAGATCAGTCGGCGTCCCGGTCAGCAGAACGATAGTTCCGTCGGGGTGGATTGTCCTGCCCTCGATGGCCGAAACGTCGGTGCGCACGTTGAAAGTGTCAGCGTCGGAAGGCATATCTTCGCCCGCATGATTTACGTCGGGGGCGTTCCAGTGATTCGAATTGCCCCCGCCCATTCTGCTGGAGTTAGTTCCCGAGGCGCTGAAGACGAAATTCTTCTGGTAGGTGACGTGCACTGTGGCCAGTTCCTTGCCCTGTTCGGTCAGCACTTTGATCCGCGCGTAAACGGTGCGAAAGTGATGGGGATCGTCGGCGGTCTCTTCGCGGTAAAGGTAGACGGCTGCGGCTCCTGGCGCCTTTGGATCGGACGTCATCTTCAGTTCATCGGAATTCGGCGGCTGAAACTGGGCATACGTAACCAGCGGGGCAGCAGCGGCAAAGATAAGGAAGCCCAAAGTCAGAACTTTAGAAGAGCGCATTCAATTTTCCCCCGAAGGTTATGCTCTAAAGAGCGAGCACCTACGCAGTGAGTTTCAGAACCAACGAACGCCTGAGATTATGCTCGTCCTAGTTTGTAGCAACGGCATATAAATAACAAGGGTCACCGGTCAATCCTGTCTTGAGGCTTGGTTGCTGTATCCTTCTTGGGTGTGAGGGCCATCACCGGACCACGCGTTCATCAGCAAAACTTAATTGTCTGGCGAGTTTGCTCGGTTGGGCCACTCATGGAGGACTATGAAGTCACGTTCCGCCAATTTCCTGCTGGTAGGGATTGTCGGCGCGGGTGCAATTTCCCTGGTTTGTGGAGCTGCGTTATCAACAACTTCCCGGATGGTTCAGACAGCATCCACGTCAAGTCAGGCCGCGAAAATCAAGATTGATTACCCCCTTAATGGATCGGTATTTCCGCCTGAAATTACTTCGCCCACTTTCCTCTGGCATGACCCGAACGAATCGGCAAAACGCTGGGTCATTGGAATTTCTTTTGCGGATCACTCCGAAAACCTCAAATTAGAGGCGGCCGGGGAACGTCTGAACACCGGTAAGGCTGATCCGGACGCTGGTCCGGGGCCAGTCGTGACGTTGGACCAAGCTTCTACGCGCACCTGGAAACCTGATGCGGAAACCTGGGCCAAAATCAAGCAGAAGTCGGTCAAAGCTCCCGCGACGATTTCCATCAGCGGGTATAACACTGACGATTCTCCTCAGCCGCTGTCTACCGCCACGGTAGCGATCTCCACCTCCACCGACCCCGTCGGTGCTCCCATCTTTTACCGCGATGTTCCCCTGATGTTGCCCTCCCCCAGCGAAAAAGGCCCCATTGCCCCCCTCCCCCAATCGGCAATTCCGCTAATCAAGTGGCAGATGCGCAATATCGCAGAGCCACGAAGTCACCTGGTGATGGGCAACCTGCCGACGTGCGCCAATTGCCACTCGTTCTCTCGCGACGGCAAGACCTTTGGGCTCGATCTCGACGGCCCGCGCAACGACAAGGGACTTTACGCCCTCGTCCCGGTGTCGAGAAGCATGACCATCCGCAATCAGGACGTCATCCACTGGAGCTCGTTCGAGTTGAATTCTGAGGCCGGCGTCGCTCAGCCCGCCGTAAAGCGTTTTGGATTCATGTCGCAAGTCTCGCCCGACGGCAAATATGTCGTGACCTCGATCGGGCCGCCCAACAACACCAACAAGCATGAGAGTGAAGTGCCAGGGTTTGCCTCGGGCATCCTCGACCGCCTCTACAGTACCAACTACCCCAGCATCCAGTTCAGCCAGGTGTTTTATCCCACGCGCGGCATTCTCGCTTGGTACGACCGTAAAGAGGGCAAGATGCGGCCACTGCCTGGTGCGGACGACCCAGAATTTGTGCATACCAGCGCATTTTGGTCGCCCGATGGCAAGAACCTCATCTTCAGCCACGCAGTTGCCCGTGATCCCTACCCGGCCGGCGCGGCTAAACCTAAGTATGCCAACGACCCCAACGAAACCCAGATCCAGTACGACCTCTACACGATCCCGTTCAACGACGGAAAAGGCGGCAAAACAGTGCCGCTCGTGGGCGCCTCAGGGAACGGCATGAGCAACAACTTCCCTAAGGTATCGCCCGACGGCAAGTGGATCGTCTTCGTGCAGAACAAGAACGGCTTACTGATGCGCCCCGACAGCCACCTTTATATCGTTCCATTCGCGGGCGGCAGGGCGCGCCTGATGACGTGCAATACCTCTTTGATGAACTCGTGGCACACCTTCTCGCCGAACGGCCGCTGGATGGCATTCTCATCGAAGGCGCGCGGGCCCTATACCCGCCTGATGCTAACGCACATCGACGCCAACGGAAACGACACACCCGCGATCATTGTCGACGACACCACCGCGTCGAATCGCGCCGTCAATATTCCCGAATTTGTAAACGTGGGGCTCGAGGGGATAGACAAGATCGATCCGGAAGCAACCGAGTTTTATCGGCTCTTCGACCTCGCCTTTATACAGATTCAGGGCAATCAGATACCCGAGGCTATTCAAACGCTCCATGAAGCCATCAAACGCGACCCGACGGACCCGCTGGTCCATTATGTGCTCGCCACAGCTCTCAGCGGCAGCGACCAGGAACGCGAAGCCCTTGTCGAATACCGCAAAGCCAGCGAGTTGAGCCCCAAGAATGCTACTTTGCTCGACCACCTTGCCGTGTCGCTCGATTTGAACGGCGATCCGGACGGAGCCGTCGAACAATTGCAAAAAGCGATTGCGATTCAGCCCGCGTCCGTTGAATATCGTTTCAACCTGGGTTTCGTTCTCGAGTCCCGCGGAGATTTCGCCGGGGCCATCGCTCCACTTGAAACGGCCGTCGATATGAGCAAAGGGCAAGACTGGCGATGCCTCGCTGAACTGGCCAAGGTTTACGAAAAGACAGGCCACTCCGGCGACGCCGCTCGATTGGCACAACGAGCCCTTGATGTCGCAACCAGGCAGAATAACGAGCAAGTAACCAAGAATCTTCGAGATGCTCTAGACCATTATCAACGCGAAGCGGCAGAAGCTAAACCTCAATAGTTCGTCAAGCCTGCCGACAGGCTCGTTCAGATTGAAACTCTCAGCCATTGCAATTTAAATTGGCATCATTGCAGACCCCAAAAGCTTCAGAGGATGAAATCGTGGTTAATTCCCTGGCGCGGATTTCAATTGAAACGCGTCTACTATAAGCACACTGCCGGATTCCCCGCTCTCACCGGCCAAGAGGAGCCATCGATGCCAGCAGCTCACCCGCTTCCCCAAACTCTGGGGGAACTGCGCAGCAGCACTCTGTTTTCTGAATCGCGCTTGAAAACACGCAACATCAAGGATGAAATGCGCGCAAATCTCATGGTGCGCCTGCAAGCGAAGGACACCCTGTTCCCCGGAATCGTCGGCTTTGACGACACGGTCGTTCCGCAGATTGTGAACGCGGTCCTCTCCCGGCAGAATTTTATCCTTCTCGGTTTGCGGGGGCAGGCCAAGAGCCGCATTCTGCGTGCTCTGACCGCGCTACTCGATGCGCACATGCCCTACGTTGCCGGCTGCGAAATTCGCGACAATCCATATCTGCCCCTATGCCGCCGTTGCCGCGACCTAATTAAAGAGCGTGGCGACGCCACGCCCATCGCATATCTTGGGCCTGGCGAGCGCTATGTTGAAAAGCTCGCAACCCCCGACGTTACCGTTGCCGACCTCATCGGCGATCTCGACCCTATCAAGGCAGCACGCGGCGGTGAAGATCTTTCCAGCGAATTGACCATGCACTACGGCTTGCTTCCTCGCGCCAATCGCGGCATCTTCGCCGTCAACGAACTGCCCGACCTCGCCGGCAAAATCCAGGTGGCACTGTTCAACATCATGCAGGAAGGCGACGTTCAGATTAAGGGCTACCCTGTGCGCCTCGCGCTCGATGTGGCTCTCGTCTTCAGCGCGAACCCCGAGGACTACACCGCCCGAGGCAAGATTGTGACTCCACTCAAAGACCGCATCGGCTCCGAGATCCGCACCCACTATCCCGAGACCATCGAAGAGGGTATGGAAATCACCGCGCAGGAAGCATGGTCAGAGCGCGGTACGGCTGACATCAAGATCCCGTCGTACGTGCGCGCGGTGGTCGAGCAAGTCGCCTTCTCTGCCCGCGAAGACAAAAAAGTCGACAAGCGCAGCGGTGTGAGCCAGCGGTTGCCCATTTCAACGATGGAACTGGTCGTTTCCAATGCCGAGCGACGCGCCCTCCTCCACGGCGAGAGCCTGGTCGTGCCGCGCGTCAGCGATATCTACGCTGCGCTGCCGGGGATCACCGGCAAACTCGAACTCGAGTACGAAGGCGAGATGCGAGGCGCCGATACTGTTGTCCGCGACATAATTCGCTCGGCGGTCGGCAAGATTTACGATCGCTACTTCCCCGAAACCAACACGCAGGCCATTGAACAATGGTTTAACCTCGGCGGTACCGTGAAGCTTGATGACGATCAGTCCACTACCGCCGCGCTCGCCGACCTCAAAAAGATTCAAGGTCTCTTTGACAAGCTAGCGCCACTCGAAGTCAAGAACTCAGACGATCCAGCAAAACTCGTCGCTGCTGCCGAATTCCTTCTCGAGGGATTGGTGGCGCATCGCAAATTGAGCCGTAGCGAAGAGCACGGCTTCTCAGCGCAGGAGAAATCTCAGCGCAAGAAGGAACGCCCCGATCTGGAAATTGAGTATGACGATTGGCAAAAGGCTCGTCGCACCGGCAAGGGCGGATTGAACTAACTACGCGCAACTCTGAACTCGTGCACGTCGTCACTGCGGCGGGCATGCCGCGAATCATCGGAGGCCATTCAAAATGAAGCGCGTTCACTACACAAAATTCACCGGCGACCTGGCCTCTGAAATGGACATGGAAGACCTGCTCAAGGCCCTGTCTGATTATTTGCTCGACTCAGGCTTTCGCAATCCGTACACGCGCTTTCAAGAACTTGACCATAACCTCGATGACCTGCGCGAGGCGCTGCGCCGCGCTCTCGAGTCAGGCGAATTCTTCGACGAGCCAATGCAACAAAAGCTCGATCAATTGTCGCAGGACGGAACGCTTGATGAGCTGATTCAAAAACTGCTCGACCGCATGGAGCAGGAAAACTATATCTCTCAAGCGCAACCGCAGAATGCGCAAATCTCCGACGCTGCTGGACAGGTCGGCAACGTCGAAGGCGAAGTTCGCTTCGAAGTCACCGACAAGAGCCTCGATTTTCTCGGATTCAAAACCCTGCGCGACCTGCTTGGCTCGCTGGGCAAATCGAGTTTTGGACGCCACGATACACACCATTGGGCAACCGGCGTCGAAGCTAATGGTGCTACGCAGCGATATGAGTTTGGCGACACGCTGAATCTCGATACCACTGCGACGCTGAAATCAGCGATCGCGCGCGAAGGCATCGGTCTGCCGCTCAATCTCGAATATGAAGACCTCCAGGTGCACCAGAGCGAATATCAGAGCTCGTGCGCAACCGTTGTAATGCTCGATTGCTCGCATTCCATGATTCTGTATGGCGAAGATCGCTTCACGCCCGCCAAAAAAGTTGCGATGGCGCTCTCGCATCTCATTCGCACGCAGTACCCCGGCGACTCGCTTTCGCTCGTCCTCTTTCACGACTCCGCCGAAGAACTGCCGGTATCGCAACTGGCTCGCGTCAAAGTCGGCCCGTACCACACCAACACCTGCGAAGGACTGCGACTGTCGCAGCGCATCCTCGCCCGTCAACGCAAAGATATGAAGCAGATCGTCATGATCACTGACGGCAAACCTTCCGCACTTACGCTTCCCGATGGACGCATCTATAAAAATCCCTATGGCCTCGATCCCCTGGTGGTGAGCGAGACGCTTGAAGAAGTTGCGCGCTGTAAACGATCTAACATCATGATCAATACATTCATGCTGGCCTCTGACGTTGGCCTCGTCCAATTTGTGCACAAAGTCTCTGAGATGTGCCGCGGCAAAGCTTACTTCACCACGCCGGACACGCTCGGAGAATACCTGCTGATGGATTACATGCAGCGCAAATCGAAGACGATACATTGACACAAAGTGAAGACCCAGGACCTCTTATCTGGTCTTCTTAAATCTTGCGTTTATCGCGAGTAAGGCCTCGAACCGGCGATGCCGTTCTGTTGTATTCTGGCTTCCGGGAGATGTAAGCGTGAGCCTCGGGCATGAATCGCGAACAAAGTGGATTCTGCTGGCTGCCTTGGCGGTTTCCGCAGTCCAGGTTTACGCGACGTGCAACGGCCCGGACGCAATGGTCGCCAAGCTGCGCGCCCAGCCAAGTAATGACAATGCCATCATGCTCGGTGGTTGGTACGCCGAGCACAAACAATTTGATTGCGCAGTTGATGTGTTTCGCAGCGCAATCAAGTCCGATCCTAAATCGGCGCAACTTCATTATCTTGAGGGCCTCGCCCTCGTAGGCGCCGGTCATACTCGGGAAGCTTTACCACTACTAAGAGAATCTGCCCGTCTCGATCCGCAGGTCGTCAAACCGCATCTTCTGCTCGCGTACGTCTACGATCGGAGCGGACAGCACACCGATGCAGAAGACCAGTGGAAGCGGGCACTCGCCATCGATCCGCATTCAACGCCAGCCCTTGAGGGCCTGACTGCGGAGTTGGTTGGTCGGCAGGACTTCAAGGGTGTCATCGTGTTGTTGAAGTCGGCCCATCTCAGCGACCAACTAGCCATTTATCTTTCACAAGCATTCGGCGAGCTTAATTATCTTGACCAAGCCAACACCGTGCTTGCCGAGGCAATGAAGTCGTCTCCCAATTCAGTTCCTCTAGCAAGCGCGATGACGGTTGTGCTGATCAAGCAGCATCGCTACCAGGAAGCGATCAACATGCTGCAACACACGGTGCAGCAAAACCCTGGCAACACGGACGCCGAGCTGCAGTTGTTTCGCGTGTTGGTGCTGACCAATCACATTAACGCCGCGCGCCCGATTGGTCCGAAGCTTCTTGACCGGCGTCCGCATGACTCTGAAGTTTTATATCTGAATGGGATTGTCGATCGCGCGGTCGGTGATAACGCGCAGGCCAAAGTCGTTCTTGAGCAAGCCGTCGCTATCGATCCGAACTTTTTCAATTCCCGCTACAACCTTGGAATGGTGTTGGTCTTCCTCAAGGAATGGCCTGAAGCGAAACAACAATTGGAGAAAGCGATCAAGTTAGGCGCGCCACAACCGCAGGTACATTTTGAACTCGCCAAAGCCCTGCGAGGCCTCGGCGAAAACGATCGCGCCCAGCAGGAGATGCAGCAGTATCAGCAGTTGAAAAAGATCGAAGAGGCAAACCTCGAAGCGTCCACCAGTTCGACACAGGGCGACGCCGATCTCGCCGCTGGCAAGATCCCCGAAGCCATCGCGCACTATCGCGAAGCCGTGCAGGGTGCACCCGATAATGCAAGTTACAAATACCAGCTATCGATCGCACTGCATCAAGCTGGAGACACCGAGGGCGAACGCGCGCAACTGGAACAAGCAGTCAAGCTCAATCCACAACTGGCTGGAGCACAAAATGAATTGGGCTACGTGCTGACGCGCAACGGCGACCCCACCGCGGCGACAGAGCATTTCCGCATGGCCGTGCAAGCGGCTCCGGCATGGGTTGAGGCGTGGATCAACCTTGCCGCTGTACTCGCCGAGAGCTCTCATTTCGCTGAAGCACGCGAAGCCGTCGCCACTGCTTTGCGTCTCGATCCCGCAAATGAGCAAGCCCACAAGCTCAGTGACCGGCTCGGTCAGGACCCCGCTGCGCAGCAAGCGCACCCCTGATGCGCGATCCACTGGCGGCGGTCCAGCCGGATTGCTACCCACGCGGCAGCGATGTCAGAATGAAGAAGCCCGAAGGATCATAATGTCACTGCCCAATTCCCGCTGGACACGGCGCAAAGTGCTGCGTAGCGTGCCTGCACTCTGCGCATCCTGTGTCCTGCCGCGAATTCTTAGCGCCGAGCCTCAGGGTAAGCCAGCAGCACATTCAACAACGCCGCCGCTGCCTGCGCTTAAGCCATTTTCTCAATTCACTGACGTGGCTCAGAGCGCGGGCCTCACAAAAACCATGTATTACGGTGTGCCCGAAAGCGTTACGTACATTGTGGAAGAGATGGGCGGGGGCTGCGCTTTCTTTGACTACGACAACGACGGATGGATGGACATCTTTATTCTGGGCGGACGCCGCCTCCAAGACATTCCGAAGGGCGCGTCCAATCGTCTCTACAAAAATAATCGCGACGGCACCTTCAGCGACGTTACCGAAAAGTCTGGTCTGCTCGATGCGGGCTGGGCGGTGGGCGTCTGCGTAGGCGACTACGACAACGATGGCTTCGAAGATCTATTCGTCACTTACTACGGGCAAAACAAGCTGTACCACAACAATGGCAACGGCACCTTCACCGATGTGACCGAAAAAGCCGGCCTGTTACACGATGTAATTCATTTTGGCGCCGGTTGCACGTTTATCGACTACAACCGCGACGGACACCTCGACCTCTTCGTCTCCAATTACGTCGACATTGACCTGGCTCACGCCATGAAGCCCTCACTCGATATGCCCAACTGCAGCTACGAGGGCGTCGCCGTGGCATGCGGGCCGCGGGGGTTGAAGCCGCCGCCCCAGTTCCTTTATCGCAACAACGGCAACGGCACCTTCACCGACGTTTCAAAGGAATCGGGCATCGCTTCTTTCCGCGGTTCCTACGGCCTGACCGCCGTTGCTTTCGATGCCGACGATGACGGGTGGCCAGACATCTTCGTCGCCTGCGACACCACGTCAAGCCTGCTGCTGCTCAACAATCACGACGGCACCTTCCGCGAAGAGGGTCTGATGCGCGGCGTCGCCATCAGCCCCGACGGTGAGGAGATGGCAGGCATGGGAATAGGTATCGGCGACTATGACCTTGATGGCCGTCTCGACATTGTCAAAACTCACTTCCAGCTGCAAGCCACCGGCCTCTACAAAAACCTGGGCAGGGGTGAATTCGAAGACCAGGCCCAGGCTGCCGGGCTGGCCGGGGAACGTACCTATGTGAGTTGGGGAACGGGCATCGTTGACCTTGATAATGACGGCTTCCCCGATATTTTCTGGGTCACGGGCAATGTCTACGCGGAGATTGAACGCATCAACCCCAAGTTCCCTTACAAAGGGCCTCGCGTGCTCTTTCGTAATCGCGGGAACGGCACCTTTGTTCGCATTGGGGATGAGGCGGGCCCAGCGATCAACGCACTCCACGTGAGCCGCGGCTGCGCTTTTGGCGACTTCGACAATGATGGAGACCTGGACATCGTTGTGATGAACCAGCACGAGCCGCCTTCTCTGCTGCGCAACGACGCCCCCAAGGGCAATCACTGGATCAAGGTCCGACTTGAGGGCACAAAGAGCAACCGCAGTGCGATCGGCGCACGAGTCACAGTGCGCTATGGCGGAAAAGTCCAGGTTCAGGCGGTGCTAAGCCAAGCCAGCTACATGTCGTCCAACGATCCCCGCTTGCATTTCGGTCTTGGGCCCGAGACCATCGCCGACATTGAAGTGCTCTGGCCGACTGGGGTGGTGGAGAAATTCCCTTCTCAGGCAGCCAATCGACTGGTCACCGTATTGGAAGGCCATGGAATCGTGCCCGGACGCCCGTTCTAGCCTGAACCGGGTCAGATGTCTCGATGAGATATACAAACGCCGATTAGGCACCCTCGTTCTTGCGTTCCAGAGCAGGCCAGCACATCTTTTTCGAACTCCACGATGATTTCCGAAAATTACCCAAAACAGGGTTCACATTACGATCCTTGATTAGGTCAGCCTTTGTCGGGCAATTCCGTTAACCGTCAACGAATGTTAATCATATGGGGAATCGATTTACTTCGATATTTTCGCCCAAGAAATAGCTTGCTCGTCGTGTAGTCACTGTGGTATCGATTACCAGGATTCACCAATGCGACTTTTGGACACTCGTAACTCCCAAACTAAGGGGAGATGCGCGTAACCGGGGGTCTAAAACAAGAACAACAAGGCTTTAGGAGGCTTGGTAAATGTTTACATCAAACAAGGAGGCATCGACTCGTTCGTCGGTGTCAAACTGGATTCGAAGGGTGCCTTGGCTGCTCATACCAGTCATGGTCCTGTCATTCTCTCTCGCCCACGCTCAGCAATTGACAGCAACATTGAGCGGCATAGCTGCCGATCAGACCGATGCTCGCATTCCTGGAGCTAAGGTAATTGTCAAGAATGACTCCACGGGAGACATACGCGAGTCGAAGGCCGATAACTCCGGCTTCTTCTCTATACCTGCCTTAATGCCTGGTACTTACACTGTCACGGTCACTGCAAACGGCTTTGCAACGTGGGAAGAAAACAACATCCTTCTCAACCAGGGTGACAGCCGCACAATTCCCAATATCCACATGAAAATCGGTTCTGGAACGACCGCAGTCACGGTGGTTTCGGGCGCAGACGCTGAGATCCCCGTAGATACGGCCGAAATCAGTGCCACGCTGAACAATGAACTGGTCGATTCCGCGACCCTGACCGGACGCAACGCTGCCGAATTGATCAAGATGATGCCTGGCATCACGTTCAACAACGGCGGAAGCGCAGGTTCGGCTTACAACAGCCAGACCACTGGCACCAACAACGGCCCGGCCGGCAGCTTCTCTTCAAACGGCTCGCAACCCTACGGTTCCACAGCCGTGATTCTCGACGGCGCCAACCTGATCGATCCAGGCAATGCGGGAACACAGGTTGCCAACATCAACCAGGACATGACCGATAGCGTCAAGTATCTATCCGCCTCCTACGGCGCGGAATATGCCAAGGGACCGGCAATTCTGCAAGCTTTCAGCAAGAGCGGCGGCCAGAAGTTCCACGGCGAAGCCTATCTATATGCCCGCAACACGGGCATTGGCTACGCCAACGATTGGTTCAACAAGGCTAATCAAATCGCTGCTGCGAAAGCCCCCAACGCTGCACCTTCAATAGTGTCGGCGCAAAACACTCTCACGCCACAGAGTTTCTACTATGTGGGCGGCAACGTCGGCGGACCCATTTTCTTCCCCGGCTTCAACCGGAACAAGGACAAATTGTTCTTCTGGGGCGGCTACGAGAAGATGCTGCAGCATCCCTACAACGCTCCAATACTGATGAACGTACCCACGGTCGCTCAGCGCAGTGGTGACTTCACTAACGCCGGTGTCGATCCGAACGTCGTCAGCACCTACGGACAGTCCTACCATCTTCCTTGCGACACGAATGATGGATGGCAGGGTTGCGGCCCGACCGTTTCGCCCTGGGGCAATCCGAGCAGCAATCCGGACCCGAACTATCACGTTCCGAATCTCGCGGCCTATTTCGATCCGAACGGCGTTATTCTCGACAACCTGAACCCGCTGCCAAATGTTACCCCGAATCCGACGAACAGCTGGAATAATTACAGCTTCTCGCCCACGACGCCCACGAACCGCTGGGAAGCGACAGGAAAAGTTAACTACGCTTTCAACGACAACAACAAACTGTGGGGTTCCTACACACTGCAGAAGGAAACCGATTTTCATCCGACAGCCGTCTGGTGGGCGCCACAATGGACGATTCCATACCCATCTGAGCCGATCGGCCTGGAAACAGCGCACGTATACCTGGCTAACTTTACGCACGTATTCAGCGCCACCACCACCAACGAATTTGTCTTCTCATATGCCGAGTTCGTAAACAACAACAGCCTGACCAACGTGTCTGCATCCAGCCGCACCAAGCTGGGCTTCCCGGTCCAAAGCATTTTTGGTTCGGCGCACGCTACCGATCAGATTCCTAACTCAACCGGTGGATGGAATTCCGGACTGACTGAAATCAACGAATTCGATTTCAACAGCGGCATTTATGGTAAGGGCACCTTCGGTAAGACGTCGAAGTCTCCAGCCATCAGCGACACCTTTACCAAGATCATCTCCACTCACTCGATCAAGGCTGGTTTCTACTGGGATACTCAGGAAAACCTGCAAGCTAACGGCAGCGACATCAACGGTAACTATGACTTCGAAACCTGGGGCTCAACATCAACGTATAACTTGACACTTGACCGTTTAATGGGCCGGGTCCAGCATTACGACGAGCAGAATAACGATAAGGTCCCCGATATCCTCTGGCATCAGTGGTCGCTTTGGGGACAGGATTCGTGGAAGGCAACCCGGAAACTGACCCTCAATCTCGGCCTCCGTGCCGATCACATCGGCCAGTGGTACGACAAACTGGGCGGCACGCAAGTTTGGGATCCCGCGTCGTATAACAATGGCCCCAACGCACCCGCAAACACCGGCTTGCTTTGGCATGCACTCAACTCGAAGATTCCCTCCTCCGGATGGGGAAGTCAGTTGTTCCTATGGGATCCTCGCGTCGGCGCTGCATTTGACGTATTCGGTACCGGCAAAACAGTGCTTCGGGCCGGATTCGGTACCTACCGCTACCAGGTTTCATCCAACGACGCCAGTGGCGCCATGACTGGTCCTATGGGATCGTTCAACTACAACACCCAGAATGCCAGTGTCAACGGCTTCTACGGCTACAATATCCAGGGTGGAAACATCTGCACAGCAGCTACCGTGGCTTTAGGCGGAAGCTTTGCCTGCACTGCAACCACTCAACTCGTCCTTCCCACAGGCGTAAATCAGAACGGAGTTTCCGGTCTGAAAGCCGACACGAAGGGCGACAACAAGGTACCCTATGCCGACACCTACAGCTTTGGTGTTGCACAGGCCCTGCCGGGCCACACGGTTGCGGAGTTCTCCTACGTTGGCAGCATCAGCCGCAACCAGCTTCTGAACGGCGCCAATGGCCATATCAACGACGCCAATCCGATCGCTCAGGGTGCGTTTTTCAAGGCTGACCCTATCACGGGCCAGTACTACAATCCGTCGCCTACCACGGGCTCATCCACCCAGACTCAGTTGCACTATCGCCCCTATCAGAACTACGGGGACATCTACCTTCAGAGTCACGGTGGCTATTCCAACTACAACTCGCTGCAGGTAGCCGCACAAAAGCAATCGGGCAACCTGTTCCTGTTCACCAACTTCACCTTTGGCAAAGTTCTGGGAACACGCGACGGTTCGACCTCGAACGGTGGCGGCAACGGTCCAGTTGTCAACCCCTTCAACCTCAACGCCAATTACGGTCCGTTGGAGTATGACCACACCAAGGTCTTCAACCTGTCCTTCAGCTACAAGCTACCCAAGCCGATTCACAACAACTGGGCATTAGGTGAAGCAATCAACGGCTGGCAGCTCTCCGGTTACACAACTTACGAAGATGGTGCGCCTTACCAGACCACTTCGCCGAACATGAACATGAACTACGAACAAACCACTGTGAATGGTCAGACTACTAACACGCCAATCACACTTCCGCTGCCCGCGAATGCCAATGGTGGCAATCAAACGTATCAAATCTCGACGACGACCTGGCTGGGAACCAACCAGTACGAAAACGGTATCCAACCCCTGCTCGTTTGCGATCCACGTAAAGGGCTGCTCAAGAACCAGTACTTCAACCCCAATTGCTTTGCAGCGCCACTACCTCCAACGGCAACGTCGCTCGGACAGATGGGCCAGACTATCTGGCCTTACATCAAGACGCCGCACTACGTTGGAAGCGACATGGCAGTCTTCAAGGCTTTTAGGATTACAGACGCTCAGCGCATCGAGGTTCGTATCTCGGCGACTAACTGGCTCAACCATCCGAACGCACAGTTCGGGTTGGGCGGCAATGCTGATAACCAACTGATCTTCAACGGTCTCAGCACGGGTTCTCACCTGACCTATAACTCCAACTCAAACACCACCGGTATCCCTCAGAATAAGGTTGGATATCGCTGGATGCAGTTCGCAGCCAAGTACTACTTCTGATCCCATCAGGAGACTTACACAAAAGCGGGGTGGCCTCGGCCACCCCGCTTTTTATTGTGGTACAGAACTTAAATATGAAGGGCACAGCCCTCGATCTTTAAATCGCATTTGAAGATTTGAGTCCGAAGACGGATTTGAAACTACCCGGTTCAGGGTCGAGGGCCGCATCGAGCCTTCAGCTGTATTCCAATTTAGCCAAAACTACGAAAACTATAAAAATACTGTGCAGGAGTGCCAACTGACTTCACACTCATCGACCCAAAAGCCGTTCGCTTCGGCCATCGGCTATGAACAAATTATTTCGCTTGCGGTGTTGCCTGCTTCTGCCGTGCCTCAATCTGTTGAGCAATGGCGCGTTCGCGCTTGCCGTCTTCGGGACGGTTCAGCTCTGAGTAAACGTTGGCTAACACCCAGTGCGCATCCCGCCAGTTGGGCTCGGCCTTAACCAGGTCTTCGAGAATTGCCGCAGCTTGGGCATATTTGCCCATCGCATCATTCACCTTGGCAATCTCTATCCGAGTCAGGGGATCGGTTGGGTGAAGCTGCAGAGCCAGCTCCAAAAGGGGCCTCGCACTCTCCAGGTCTCCCTGCTGCAAGCGCATCGCGCCAAGGTCGCGGTTGGCAATAAAGTCCATTGAATCTGCACGCAGAGCGGCCTCAAAAGCATCCGTGGCCGCAGGCATGTCCTTCATGAAATAGCGTGCCTGTCCAGCCAGCGTTTGCAGTCCTGGCAACGACGGATTAAGCTTAACCGCCTCATCCAGGTCGCTACGCGCGCTAATCATTTGGCCGCCGTAAAATCGTGCCGAGCCGGCGATAAGATAGGCCTCGGCGGAATGCGTGGCCAGCGCTACACTCTCCATGCGCGGCAGCCCTTCAGCTGCTTTTCCTGATTGGATCAATGAGTACGCCAGCACATATTCAAACTGAGTATTTCTCTCGTTGCCAGCCTCGAGCGGCTGCAACAACTGGGCAGCTTTCGCTTCCCTCCCTGCCTTGATGTACGTGTAACCAAGCAGCACGGCCACCGATAAGTTCTGCGGATGGGCCGCGTGTATCGACTCGAACTCCTCGATTGCATGCCGCAAATCACCCTTGCGAGAGTACGCCATCGCCAGGTTAATGCGCAGAGTTTCGTCGTGCGGAGACGCAGCCAGTGCGCGCGTATCTTCTTCAATGGCTCCGTCGAAGTCGCCTGCGGCTGCAAGAACCGCGCCCAGGCTCAAACGGGCGGCCACCAAGCCTGGTTCCAGCTTGAGTGCCTTGCGGAAATCGACAATTGCAGTCTTGAAATCGCCTTGCTGCTGTGCCGCAATACCACGCCGCAACAACTCCTCGCCTGGCGAGGCAGACTGGGGCGACGGCGCCTGCGCCGCAACTGACTCGAGACTTGCCGCGAGTAGGAGGACACAAATCAGCCGCATGTTCACCAGAATAGATCATCTTGACTCAGACGGCCCACTCTGGCTCGCCTGTTGATTGGCCTGTACACTTTAGGAGTGTGGCTCATCACAATCCCTTCTTTGGTCATGCGCAAGCTCACAGATTGCAGGCTCCGCTTCTCAGTGCTGCTTTTAGCTGCCTTGGTTGTAAGCACAGCATTTGCTTGGGCGCAACAATCGTCTTCGCCGATTCGTTTCGAACTCAAGAAGATCCCGTTCCATCTTGAAAGCAGCTTGAGCCCCGCCAAAAATGTTCCTGAAACCATGGCCGGCGGCGTTGCCGTCTTTGACTATAACGGCGATGGCCGCCCCGATATTTTCTTCACCAACGGCGCCGATATTGCAACACTGAAAAAATCTTCGCCGAAATATTTCAACCGCCTGTTTCGTAACGACGGCAACGGTAAATTTACCGACGTGACCGCACAGGCAGGATTACAGGGCACAGGATTCGACGTCGGTGTCGCGGTAGGTGATTACGACAATGACGGCTCGCCGGATATTTTTGTGGCCGGCGTTCACGGCAACACACTCTATCACAACAACGGCAATAGCACCTTCACCGACGTAACGAAGAAGGCTGGCCTCGATCAAGCGAATGACCCTGAATACGGACCTCTGTGGGCCGTTGCCGCCGCATGGGTAGACGTGAATAACGACGGACTGCTCGACTTGTTTATCGTTAACTATCTGCAATGGACTTACTCTGATCAAGCTAAATGCGTGATTGAAAATGTGCCTGAATATTGCCACCCGCGCTATTACAAGGGACTTCCTAATCAGCTCTTCCTTAACCAGGGCAATGGAACATTCAAGGATGTTTCAAAGGAATGGGGCATTCGCGATCACATCGGTAAAGGCATGGGCGTGGGCATTGCCGATTACGATCTCGACGGCAAGCAAGACGTCTTTGTAACCAACGACGCCGAGTACGCCTTCCTCTTTCACAATCTTGGCAGCAAGTTTGAAGAGGTCGCGTTTCAGAGTAATGTCGCCCTTGCCGAAGATGCCGCGTTCATTTCCGGCATGGGCCTGGACTTTCGCGATGTCAACAACGACGGCTACCCCGACATAGCTTACGTCGCGCTCAAGAGCCAAACGTTCCCTTTTTACCTGAACAGCCAAAAGGGCGAGTTCATCGAAGCTACCGCATCGAGCGGCATGCGCGCGGCCAGCTTGACGATGACGGGATTTGGGCCGGCTCTGTACGACTTCGATAACGACGGCTGGAAAGACCTCTTCGTGACGCGAGGAAGCGTGACGTCGGTCTGGCCGCCTGGATATAAATTCGCCGAGCCTAATACGGTCTTTCGCAATGAAGGCGCGAACGGCAAATGGCACGCGCTCACTAGCGAGGCGGGGTTTACCGATGCGACAGCTGCTCGCCATCGCGGCTGTGCTCTCGGCGATTTCGACGGAGATGGCCGCATCGACATTGTTGCCACGAGCCTGGAAAAAGATGCGGAGTTGTGGATGAATCGAACTCCCGGCGCGGGACACTGGCTGGAGTTTGCTCTTCACGGAGTGAAGTCGAATCGCGATGGAATTGGGGCGCGCATAAAGGTCGAAACAAAGTCAGGTCTGCAATACAACCACCAGACATCAAGTGTCTGCTATGCGTCCTCGAGTTTGGGGCCGGTCCACTTTGGCCTTGGTGCGGACACCAAAGCTGCGCACGTTGAAATCATCTGGCCCAGCGGCATCGTACAGACACTTGAAAACGTGGATGCGGACAGGATTGTCACAGTAACAGAACCTGCGCCAACAGCAGCGCCCGCACACTAGACGAATTTCGGACCACACGTCGACTTTTTAAGATTGGTGAAGGGCGGCTTATCCTTGATGAAAAAGCCACTTGAATGCATGCTTTCGTTCTACACCAATTCCGAGACTGCGATAGAGTAGGGCGAATAAACTATTGCTTCGGTGGCCCGGCCTTCTGCTGTTTCGCTTCAATCTGTTGCACGATATCGCGCTCCCGCTGGCCGTCCTCGGACCGGTGCAACTTGTAGTAAATTGCGGCGAGATCGATGTGCGGATCAATCCAGTTAGGATCCGCCTTCTCCATATCTTCAAGTGCAGCCGCTGCCTCGGCGTACTTACCCGTCATGCCATTCAGCTTTGCCATTTGAAAGCGCGCGATCGGATCGGTGGGTTGCAACTGCAGGGCCGTGTCGAGAAGAGGCTTCGCTGCATCCATGTTTCTATCTTTAAGCCGCATGGTACCGAGATACAAGTTTGCGGTGAAGTCCTTTGCGTCCTCGCGGAGTGCTTCTTCAAACGCGGTCTGCGCAGCGGAAGTATCACCGAGCGCATCGCGAGCCTGCCCTGCCATTGTGTATAGCTTGGCAAACGATCCGTGCAGATCGATAGCCGCGTCAAGATCAGCGCGTGCTTCGTGGAATTCGCGCCGATGCAAACGCGCTGTGCCTGCAACGAAGTACGCGTCCGCGGAGTTTGTGGCTTTTGCAACCTTCTCCATGCGCGGCAATCCCTCTGGTTCCTTGCCGGACTGCATCAGCGCTAGTGCGAGTACATACTCCAGATCCATGTTGCTCTCGTGCCCTACCTCAAGCGGCGCGAGCATTGCCGCAGCCTCAGCGTCTTTTCGCAACTTTATGTCGGTGTATCCCAACAGCACGGCAGTGGAAATCTCAAGGGGGCGCGCGCCATGCACCGCAACGAGTTCGGCGTGCGCATGCTCCATATCGCCTTTTTTGTAGTAGGCCAACGCCAGGTTCATGCGTAGGGCTATATTGCCTGCGGCACTTGAGAGCGCGCGCTTGTCTTCTTCGATGGCCGCATCGAATTGTCCGGCAGCAGACAGCGCAGCGCCGAGATTGGCGCGTGCCTCCGCGAGCCCAGGTTGGATCGCGAGGGCCCTACGATAATCATCGATTGCGGACGTGAGATCGCCCTGTCGCTGCGCAGCGATACCCTGGCGCAGAAATTCATCGGCTTGACTGAGGGGGGCCGTCGGCGGGGTCTGCGCTAGAAGGCAATGCACCGTCAGCAACAGCCATAGGAATGAAGCGGTCCGCATACTTTAAGGATAAAGCAATTCATCCCGCAGAGGTGTCAGCTTGCGCTGCTGACCCATCTGCGTATCTCTGCGGGGTTTCGTACTGCCACCCAAAATATCGATCAGTGCTTTTCGATTGGAGTGAAGCCAAGAATCTTCATCGTAGCCCCAAACCGCCGGTAGTCGCGAAATTCAATAGTGTTCAAGACGGCTTCGTGGCGACCTTGCGTCAGTCGAACCTCGGCGCCAATCGGCATCAGGTAGTCATGCCCATTGATTGCCACATAGTCGTAGTCCACCCCGATACGGGTTGAATGTGTAGGAAAATCACGCGGCATGTCGTCCGCTTGCAGGCTGATGCGCCGCACATCGCGCGTGCCGCTGTCGATGAAGACCTGGCCGTGAAAACCGACCGTGATCTGTTTGTCGTTCATGCCGGTGACGGTGAAAAGAGAGTTTACTCGATCAACATGATAGTCGAACATTTGCAGCGCGCCGCCAGCCAGCGAATCAGTTTCCTTCCATTGCACATCGGCCTTTGCAGAAGGTTCGAAGACGGCCCTCAGGACGCCGCCAAATTCACCACCTGAGAACGAGTTGTGTTTTCCGAGCAACGCCTCGCGATCGGTTGCGCTCGATTTGCCATCGACTTCGAGCATGGTGTGCGTTTCAGTCTTGTCCCGATAACGCAGCAGCTCCGCGATAGTGTCCTGATGCTTCCATTTTCCTGTTCCGCTTGCATCGTACGACCGGTTCGTGACCTCGAGGCAAAGGAAGTTGGGCAACGCCTGAGCGTAATTGAGAGCGCGTGCGCGTGCATCCGCAATGAGTTGCTTCACCTCTTCAGGCGCAGGCGGAGGAATGGGATTTGTGATTGCCGTAATTGCAAGCAAGCTGGTCGTAGCTACATCCCCAGCTTCGCCGATGGTCAGTGCCGCCGGGCCTCCGCCATGTCCCTGCAGATTGGCGTTTGCAATTTCCCCGGCTACATTTCCCGGCAAGTTGCCGTCAACACTGAACGATAAATGCTGAATCGATGTTTTGCCGCCCTGGCTTAGCATCGCCTTTACGTCATACACTCCGGGAGCCAACGCGCCTGAGTTGAAGCTCGCCAGGTAAGGCACCGTCCCTCCCTCCTTAGACAAATGCAGTGGCAACGGCATGCGCTTTCCAGGACTGCCATTCCGGCTGGCTACCATCTCCAGTGTGACCGGCTCTTTGGATTTCGGATCGGGATGGAGAATAAAAAACAACGAGACGCCCTTCGCGTTCTCGGGCACGAGGCCAGAGATGTTGGGCGTGACTTTGCTGTCTTCATAACGCATCGGCTCTGCGGGATCATCTTCTGCGTGGAAGGTATCGACCTTGCGCACAAGCACGATGTCGCTTAGTGAAACACTCGTCTGCGACGCAGGAATTTCAAAGTTGATTCGCTGGGCGCAAGCCTTCTCGCCCAGCTGATCGTAGACCGCCGCCTCTAGCACGTACTGCCCTGGCACGGCCATGAAATGACGCTGCAGATTGATCGTCTGCGAACTATCCTTCTCGATCGATTCGAGCGCGCCCCGCTTGGCGATGTTTTCGCCAAAGTGTTCGATGACTTTGCCGTTTTTGTCTTTGATCTCCGCCACGATGAAGACGCGGGCCGAGAAAAGATTAGTGTGATCATCGATTTTTGTCTTCAATTCGGAGATGGGTACTTCGATCGCAACCGCGCCCGTATTCCCATCTGGCATCTCGCCAAATTGCAAAATCGCCGCGTGAAACTTGAAATCTTGTACCAATTGCGGCTGGCTCATGAGCTTTAGCAGCGGCACTTCGAACGGTCGAATCCCGCCTTGGGCGTCGGGCGCGAGAGCGAAATAGCCGGTTTTGGTTTTGATATTCATCCCGGCCCGCAGAGGCTTCGTCACGATAGTGCGGAACGAGCCGTCGTATTCCTGAACCGGTGGAATATATGAAGCCTGGTAATAGGTCGTCATGTCGCGCAGCAACTGCTCGAGCGGCTTCTTTACGTTGTCCTGCGCATCGACGTAAGCGCCGCCGGTGCCTTTTGCCAGGTCTGCCATCGGGCTCTTGAGGGTTCCGAGCGGGTCGTTACCCTCCCAGCCATTGCGCATGAAATCGGTCATCTGCGCGACGTCCTGGGCCGGGCCCCAGTTCTTTTCACCGGTTGTAAATCCGATCGGTGTTCCCCCTAATTGCCGCACTGGTGTGATGCTTACAAGTCCGCCGCTCGCCGGGTCCTTCTGAACGACCGGGCTGAAAGGCTTTTGCCCATTGAGGAGCGCATTCTGCATCTGCGATCGACCTTGAGAATTCATCGCGTCCATATCGACGACATAGACACTTACGCCCGCCTGGTTTGCAGCGCCGGTGACGGTCTTAATCATTTCCTTCGCAGCTGAGTCCATCTGCATGTTTTGAGTGAAATAGATAAGACACTTTCGTTCCGAAATCTTCTGCTGTGACTTCACGATCGCCAGCAATCCCGCCAACGTGGGTACCGAGTGCTCATCCTGCATGATCTTCCGCGAGTCCTCTAGCGCAGCGTACAGCGTGCGGTAGCGCGCGCGCTCCTTGAGGTCGACCCTAGCGCCTGATGGATCACCCGTCCGCAAAACCGCAAGTAGATATTTTCTCGCTTGTTCTGCAGCCCGAGTTGCATCGTCGTCGGACGATTTGTCAGCAGCTCTGGCCACACTCAAAGGTGTATACGTCAATTGGATTATTTGAGTTCTGTCACCGGCCGCTTTCTCTGTAATTGCCTTTACTGCTTGCATGATCGTGTTGCGATCATCGGTAAAGCCTTGAATCAACCGCAAGCTGCCAGGAAGATCAAACAGCGAATAGGAATAACCCTTCGATGGAAGCATTTTTAGAACGCGCATAGCAATAGCCTGTGCATTCTTGGCTGACGGGCCGTAGAAGCGATCAAAAACGAGCGTAACCAGATGGTCCGATTCTCCGTTTCCACTCACAAGGTGAAAACCGTTCAGTTTTACGGGGACTCCGTTATCGGTGACGGTGAAGTCTTCCGTCTTGAGATCGAGAATAGACTTTTGCTTCTTGTCCTTAACCACCAGGTCGAGGGTCACCTCGTTGGTGTTCTCACTCAGGGTCGGAACCTGCACGGAAGTATCCGGCGCAATTTGCCCGCCGGGAGGCAACGCTGCTGCAGAAGACTGCCGACTCGGAGCAGTTTTGGCTGGAACCGACTCAGTTCCCGCGGTAGCTTGACTGTACAGCGATGAAACCGACAGGGAAACTAGAAGCGCCACGAGCAATCCGAAGCCCCCTCTTTGCAGAATGACCGTCTCCGTATTGCTCTTTGCTTTAGAATTCATAATTAGTCCGATTTCTTTGCACATGAGTGCAATAGCTTTGCGGATCGTCTAACTGAAAACGTTGTCAGGTGGTCTCGCAGGGAACAGTGGAAAAAGGCGGATTCCCTCGTGCAAAATTCTACGCCGACGCGAGGGCTTCAGGCGACCTGTTTCGCAGGCAGACCGTTGCAAACGCGTTGCTGTCGCGTTTTGATAAAATCTATATAGCAATCGCTAGCTCGGACACCTCCTACCTGCCCTCGACGCAAGATCTGAGAAAAGGCTTCGGATCACATTTCGATGCGACAGGCGAAGCTATTTATGGGAGTTTTGCATGCAACGCTTGTTGCTAGTGACCGCGGCCGTCTTACTGGTCACAGGGTCAAATTCAGGCAGCTCAGTAGCCCCCGGTCAATCCCGCAGTGAGAGTGCCGTCACCGCAGTTGCGGTCATTCCGGCCCATGTACCCGCCTATCTCAAACCGATACCGATGGACACGTCCGCGCAGCAGCAGCTCACCATCGACATACCGGTCAACGGCACCATCTATCCAGCAGACTTGATCCCTCCCCAGTTTGCGTGGCGCGATAGCAATCCCAACGCAACCGTCTGGCGCATCGAGATCAATTTTGGCGAGCATGTGCACCCGGTCACGGCGTGGTCCAATGGCGAAAAAATGCAGCTCGGCGTGATCGACTCGACCCTCGAAGGGTACGTGCCCCCGACATTAACTCCTGAGCAAGCCGCCGCACACACTTGGCGGCCCGACTCGAAGACCTGGGATGAAGTCAAGAAACACTCTGTAGCGCAGCCGGCCACGATCGTCATTACAGGCTTTGCGAGCCAAAAAGACGGTCAGCCCCTCTCCACTTCGCAAGCGACCATCCAAACTTCGAGAGACCCTGTAGGCGCGCCCATCTTCTACCGCGACGTGCCCCTGCTGCCTCGTTCCGCCGACGATGCCGCGCACGGCGTCATCAAGCCTTTGCCTGATTCGGCTCTGCCCAACATTAAGTGGCAGCTCCGCTATGTGTCAGAGACCAAGAGCAAGGTCATGATGGAGGGGCTCCCGACTTGCGCCAATTGCCACTCCATCGCTCGCGACGGCAAGACCATGGGCATCGACGTAGACGGCCCGCAGAACGATAAGGGGCTCTATGCCCTGCTGCCCATCAAGCGCGTGAGCAGTATCAGCAACGACTACGTGTTGAAATGGAGTTCCTTCTCCGACGAGCGCGCCGAAAAGCGCTTTGGGTTCATGTCGCAGGTTTCGCCGGATGGAAAGTTCGTCATCACATCGATCGATCCGCCGCATACCCACCAGGCGCGCGTCATGGACCGCATTTATAACGGTCAGTTTTACTCAAACTATGGCTTCGGCCAAGTCTTCTTCCCCACGCGCGGCGTGCTCGCCTGGTACAGCAAGGCAACGGGAAAGCTTACGCCGCTGCCGGGCGCCGACAATCCCGATCTGGTGCAGGCCGGTGCCTTCTGGAGCCCCGACGGCAAGTACATTGTCTTCTCGCGCGCTAAAGCCAAAGACCCATATCCGCGAGGTCAGCCGCCGTCTACCTACGCTAACGATCCTCATGAAACGCAGATTCAATATGACCTCTACCGCATTCCGTTTAACGACGGAAAAGGCGGTACTGCGGAAAAGATCGTCGGCGCATCAGAGAATGGGAAGAGCAATAACTTCCCTAAAGTCTCGCCCGATGGCAAGTGGATTGTCTTCGTCGAAAACCAGAATGGCCTGCTGATGCGGCCCGACAGCAAGCTCTTCATCGTGCCTTTCGAGGGCGGCGATGCGCGCTCTCTCAAATCCAATCTGCCGGTGATGAATTCGTGGCACACGTTCTCACCCAACGGACATTGGCTCGCATTCTCTTCTAAGAGTCCGTCGCTGTATACGCACTTATACCTGACCCATATCGATGAAGAGGGCAACGCCAGCCCTGCAATCGTCGTCGAGAATGCTACCGCATCCAATCGCGCCGTCAACATTCCTGAATTTATAAATGTCGGCGCTGACGGGCTCGATCATATCGAAACGCCTGCAGTCGACTTCTACAAGGCCGTCGATCTTGCCGCCAAACTCTCCGACAAGAATCAATATGCAGAGGCCATTCCCGCATGGAAGCACGCCATCGAACTCGGCCCGGATGACTCGCGCGTGCACGATGCCATGGGTGTGGCCCTCGCTGCAACGGGCAAAACGGACGATGCGATCAAAGAATACAAGAAGTCGATTGCGCTCAATGATGAGAGTTCGCAGGCGCACAACAATCTCGGCAGCGCGCTCGCCCAGGCCAACAAACTCGACGATGCCAAAGTGCAGATCGAAAAGGCCATCGCATTGAATCCCGAGAACGGCGCCGCGCACGTAAACCTCGGCCATCTGCTCGAAGTGACCGGTCACCGCGAACAAGCGATCGAGCAATTGAAAAAAGGGGTCGAACTCGCGCCCAAATCTTCAGACGGACACAACGTCTATGGCGTGATCCTGGCGCGCACAGGCAAGCTACCTGAAGCTATAGCCGAATTCAAACTGGCGGTCGATCTGTCGCCCCAATCTTCAGAGAGCCACTACAACCTTGGTCGAGCGTACGCGGCCAGCAATCGATTCACGGATGCGCTGCCCCAATTCGAGGCCGCCTCAAAGCTCTCCGCTGTGCAGGAGCCGGCAATCCTGCAGATGCTTGCAGCAATGTATTCAGAGACCGGGAAGTATCAGCAGGCGGTAGCAATTGCGCAGCAGGCTCTCGCGCTTGCCACACGGCAGCAAAACGACGAGTTAGCCGCCGCCCTCAAGGCCAACCTTTCACGCTACCAGCTGCAGGCACAACAGACGGCGGGCCCGGAGCTGGGTCATCAACCATGATGGAGTTTGCAGGAGTTTGCGGCACACTTCATATTCCCTTCCACCTCGGTAGGCATCATCGTTGTTCCTCGTCTGAATGTCAGCGCATCGTCTAGATAGGGAGACTCGATTTCTCCCCGCAACGACCGCCGTGGAGACAGATTGCAGGTTCTGAAACAACCCCGTTTTTGCCCCCCCCAGGACGATCACCACGATCAGGTCCTTGTTTCTGACCTGAAATTGTGACGGATCGCATGATCAATACCACGCTCGGTTTAAAGAACGTTCCTAAGAGCCAGCTGCATCTTCTCAGGTTTTGTTACTTTGCTAACTGCAATCAATGCGACCCGTACAAGAGAGTTGTCAGCTTGTGCAGAGACGCCGTCCACATTGCTAAATGCCACTGATATTCTTCTGCACTGAACAGCCCTGTATGAATCAGGTGTACTGAAGTGCGACCAAAATCGCCAAGGAGTCGTATCTGAACAAGGGTCTCGCTCGTGCTCGATACACCGACTTTCTGCCATGTGAAGCGAAGCTTGTTTCTTCGGAATACATGGTACGCGCCGACAATACTAACATCGATTCCACTGTGGCCGTGACGATTCAGGCGGTATACCTGTCCAATTCGTGTTGCTGCAATGTAGCTTGTGTCATCCTGACCGGGCATCGATAGCCATGTTTCCTGGTACTCAGGCACAGTCAGCGCCTCAAAGATACGACGCGCAATTGTATTGATATTCACCGTGACGACGATGCTGCGGAGATCAGGATTCGTCTTGAGCGGTTGCCGTTCTAAATGCATGTTACCGATGTTTACCGATGATGACTGCGCACCCATATCACTCGACCTCGTGGAGAGATCCCAGCACCCAATCCGCCATTGGGCCCGGCTTGCGGGTTTATGTGACCGACTTCTTGATGCGGGGGTGAATAGTCAACCAGGCAGGCAAGCTGTCCGTGTAGTTACATTAGTGGGCAGACCAGCCGATCGAACTTACCGATTTGCAGATATCTGCATGGATAAGTGGTTCCATTTTGTGTATGGGACGAAATGCCACATAATCAGAGCAGAACGCGCTAAGTCCAGGACAAGCGGTGAATAAGTGCGTATGGCACGGGGTAGTTCCAGAATTATGATCCATAAAATTCGAACTGCACTTAACGATGGATCCAATCTTGAATCAGTGAGCGATAACTGCGGCTCATGGCAATCTTATCGCCGTTGAAGGCGAGGCTTTCATTTTTTCGAACGCCCGTTCCCCACATGTAGGCTACGCCGAGGTTGACTTTTGCTGCGGGTAGACCTCCTGCTGATGCAAGCTGATACCAGTGCACGGCTCGCACCGCGTCAGCGGGAACACCAAAGCCGACCTGATAGAAATACCCGAGCTCGTTTTCGGCTACAGGGTTCCCCGCACCTGCTGCTTTCTCAAACCAATATACTGCCAGTTTCTTGTCCCGTTCGATCCCACGCCCGGTGGCATAAGCCATCCCCAGGTCAATTTCGCTTTCAACTGCCCCTCGCTCGGCAGCAACCCGAACGCGGCTGATATCCGCACCAACGATGGGTGCTGCAGTTACATCGCAAGGCATACCAGTTATTGCAGTAATGACAACTAGTGTCATTACAAGGGCCATGAGACGAGTAGAAAAGTGAACTCTCATAAATCCCCCTCAAGCTTTTTCAGAGATCGTTACTTCCGAGTAATCTCGGGAAGCTGGAACGATATCGCGTAGACTTCGTATTCCTCAACAAGTTATCAAGACAATTAGTCATTCTTGCCTGCCTTCGCCTCGTGTAACTACCGCTTCAGCTTACGATCAACGATGTTCGTCATTGGGGATACGCAGCCCGTCACATAATGCAAAATATTTGAGGGTATCCCAAAGAGTCCAGTTGGAAGATAACGAAGATAAGCAGGATAAATCGCGATGGGCTGTGGATGTTGCGGACTAAGAAGAGGAAGAAAACAACAAATGCAGGCGCAGCGATCAATCAGAATCGCCGCACCCGTAGTGTGAAAATCAGAATCTATTTAGAACCTGATTTTTCCGCCAAGTTCAATACGACGGCGGTCAATGCCAGAGAAGACGGAATTTGTTTCTCCATTACCGTTTGGGTTGAAGAAGGTGTTGCCGAATGATCCGCCCGCATCACTGAAGTTTCCAAAGTCGACATTCGTGCCGGGAGTTCCACGATACTGCCGGTTCATCACGTTGTAGGCGGTCGCGCGTGTCTCGACTGAGATCCTCTCATTGAGCTTGAAGGTCTTCAAAACGGCTAGATTGGCATTGTTGATTGTGTCGCCGCGCTGTTGATTTCTTCCGACACCGGCAAATGGAGTTCCGAAATACCTGGCAGAGGTATCATCGTTGACGATCCAGTGCACATCGGACTTCGACACCGGCGCGCCCGTATAGTAGTTCACTATTCCGCAGTCGCTTGCTGACGGGTCAGTGCACTGTCCGACAGTAGCAAAAGGTGCTTGCCGGCTATTGAGGATGGGGTGGCACGTAGTAGAGCCGGAAGTTTGAGTCGGGTCGCATAGAAGCGTATTAGCTGCGGGATTCTCGGTGACGGTAAAGGGCTGACCGCTGACAAATCGCCCAACCAAGTTGACCTGCCAACCTCCAAGTAGCCTGCTGGCAAACGTATTCTGATCCTTAAACCAGGGTAGCTCAAAAATCATATACACCGAAGTTAGTTGAGGAAAGTCAAGACCGCTCGTCCCGCGTTCTGCACGAACCAGATCGAATGGACTCTCGGAGAAGTTGGTAGTGTTGCCGCCGCCACCTGTTGCATAAATCTCGTTCACGTTATCTATGTTCTTGCTCCAGGTATAACTTAGGCCGGCGGTGACTCCGCGCCAGTGTTCGATGCTCAGGCGGGACTGGAGTGCGTTGTAGTTGGAGAAACCGGTGTTCCCGAGCGTGATTAGACTTGTCCGATTGCAGTCAGCATATCCAGCAGTAGCTCCCGGTGCGTTGGGGGTTGTGCACGGGGTCAATCCGGACGGAATTACATTTTGGAATCCAGCCTAAAACAATGGCGCAAGAGCGGGGTTTCCGTTGCGAGTCTGGTACAAGCCGACGCCATGATTTCCCAGGTAGCGAACCTCACCCACGACGTGATTGGAAAGTGCCTGTTGTATCCCAAGCGTCCATTGTTCTGTATAGGGGTTGTAGAGGTTTGGGTCGGTGTTTGACTGCGCGCGGACCCAGGATCGCCACCAAGGGGCACTTGCGGATTGATAATCGTGCGCAAAGATGCGGCGGTGCCATCTGCAGGAACGCAGTTGCTGCATGATTGCAGATTTGCAAAATTCACCATGGGGGTGCTCTGCGCAATGTTGGCAAAGGGGTTATTGAATGTCGCATCGTAGCCGATGTGAAAGCCACCTCGAATTACAGTTTCACTTTTGCCATGAAGGAGCGGTTGCCATGCAAAACCCACTACAGGGCCTAAGTTGTGTTTGACGAGAGGCAGCGACTGGACTGTTCTAAGACTCAGTGGCAATGAGGTGTCACAGAGAGCCGTGGTTGGGTTGGACTCTCGCTTGGTTGTGTAATCATGCAGACCATTAATTGGTTGACTCTGCAGTTCATAACGAAGCCCTAGAGACAGGCTAAGAATAGACGTCGCCTTGATGTCATCCTGAATGTATAGAGCACCAGCGTTGTAGGTCAGCGGGTACACCGACAGGCCGGCAGCGTATTGAGTTAGCTGTGGATTACTTTGGATGAAGTCACCAAAGCTGGCGAAGGTCAGCACCCCGTTGGTGTAGGGGATGCCGGAGTCAGTTTCAGGGAAGTGATTGAACTCACCACCAAACTTTATAGTATGACGCCCCGCCTGCCACACAACGTTGTCTTGAATTTGCGAACTTTCTATCACTCTGCCTTGGGGCCAGAATGCATTTTGTTCACCTATGGCCAAATCATTGGCATCGGCGAAATTCACACGAACCGAACAACCGGTGAGAATCGCAGCGGTCGTGCAACTTGGAAACCCCCCGCCGCCGAAGCCGATGGTGTAGTGTGAAAAGCTGTAGCGAGCTTGATTCACTACACGGTCATTGAATGTGTGTGTCCAGTCAGCTCCGACATAATGGCTGATTCCACCGACGTTTACGAATCCTCCGGTGATTGCTTCTGCGGGTGTAAAGAAATTGAAATCATAGGTGAACGATTTCTGGTAGATGTAGCGGCCGAATACTCGATCGTGAGCAGACAGTTGGTAGTCGGCGCGTGCCATCGCTTCGTCATCGTTAAATGGGGATGAAATCGTGCGCGTTGCCGGAGCAAACTCAATCGGTACGCCGAGAACGTCGACTGTTGTTGGGGCTCCGAAGATCAGGTTGCCTGTCTTCACGCGGGTCGGACCGATGGCCGCCAAGGCTGCGACTGCCGAATTGTTTGGGAATGCCGCCTGCAGCTGCGTTATGCCGTTGGGAGTCGGGGTGACAAAAGGAGCGGAGGAAGAGGGTGTGGCGCCGGTCCTTGTATGTTCGAAATTTAGCGATCCGAAGCACCAGAGCTTGTCTTTCTTGATGGGTCCGCCTGCGGTTCCACCCCAGCGATTGTCGATGTAGCGTGGAATCGTAGGTTGAATGCACCCCGTAGATGGGCTGACGCCAGACGCGCAATAACCAAAGAGCGGGCTCTTCTCCTGGTTAGCCAGCGAGTCTGCCCAACTGCCGTTGGAAACCTCATAGGCTGTTCCATGAAGCGTGTTGGTTCCGGATTTGGTCACGTAGTTCACTACCGCGCCGCTGTTTCTTCCATACTCCGCACTATCGGCGGTGATGATTTGCACCTCCGCAATCGCATCGGCATTGCCAAAAAACACGCTGGGACCACCGATGTTTGTATCATTGTTAGCCTGGCCATCGAGTTGGAAGTTATTATTCCGGTCTCGAACTCCATTGCTCGAAAATTCAGCGCCATTGCTATTTGTGAACACATTGCCGCCGGACGGCGCAACGCCCGGGGTGAAAAGCGCGACAATATCAAAACCGTTTCCGATGGGTAGGTCGGCAGTTTTCTGTGTGTCAAACTGTTGAGAGATCAGCACCGAGTCGGGCTGCAGCAGCGCCGATGCACCTTCAACAGTAACGGCCTCAGAGGCCCCGATTTTGAGCGTCACCACCCCTAGCGGAGTTTGGGTTCCAATTTGCACGGTAACGTTCTCGATTTTCACGGGAGTGAATCCGGATCCTAAGATGGGTAACTGAAACGATCCCGCCGCATTGGTTTTCGTGGCGTATGGGGTGTTGGTTGCGATTCTGTACCGCGGTAACGCTGGCACCTTGTATCACAGCGGAGCTTGGGTCTTGCACAACTCCGATCATCGATCCGGTCACAATTCCCTGGCTTACGCAGTATTTCGCTCCGCAGCAAACGAACAGCAGCAGGACACCTCGGGCAATTAAAAGCAGCGATGAACGCATGATCCACTCCATTCCGGCGCCTTATGGCCTGGTGAAGCAGTTTGCACGCTCCAATCCAATCAATCGTCACAGAAGCTCCAAGGGACAAGACGCGGATATCAGGGACAAGGTGGTCATGGATGAGTGCGAAGCGGGTTGCCGCAAAACGCTCAACAATGCTAAGCACGCGCTGCTTGCGGTTTGGTCCCATAAACGGGAGAGTTAGCGTAAGTCACTATGCGGACTCATATGTGTGACGAGTTGTCGTCTAACCGGTGCGAACGGTATCTTGCTTACCTTAAGCGGGCCGCAAAGACGGACGAGTCTCTCTCGGCGCCTATGGAGTTTGGGAACCATCGAGTTCAAATTCCGTCGTCTTCTATTAGTGGTAAGAACGATCAGAGACTGTTCAGATTCGAACAGCAATGAGGCGTTTCGGACACTA
>JANXYB010000008.1 GCA_025350325.1 Acidobacteriaceae bacterium | reverse complement strand
ACACCAAGCGCCGGCCGCAGGTTCAGCGGGAAACGCCGCACGCCCTGCTGTAATACGGTGCGAAGAAATTCGCTTTCAAATGTAAGTGGTCGCACGAAGCGAGAGTTGAGTCCGTCAAACGTATCGTACCCGCGGTAGTCGTGCTCTTCTAACCAGCTAGAGAGTCGCAGAATAGACTGGAGTATCCGAGCTTTCGCAGCAGCGTTGTTGCTTTCCAGGTTCCTTAACTCACCAACAGATGCCGTCATACTGGCCATTTGAGCTCCTTCCCTCTACGATCCGGACGAAATCAACGAGCCGTTGTTCCTGATGCAGACGCTGCGGCACTTGTTGAAATTCAGGATCGTTATTGCCGATGACGACAGTCTGCGCGTGCTCTAGCACGGCGTCTGTATCGCTCACCATCAGTTTGGCGATATGTGGAATGTGATTGAGTATAAAATCGCGGTTAGCACCGACTAGGCTGGCAAGTTTAACGTTCTTGTCGTAAATGCGCAGGTCGTATCCCTTTCCGATGAGGCGCTCGATCACTTCGATCACCGGGCTTTCTCTAAGATCGTCCGTCCCTGCCTTGAAGCTGAAACCTAGAACGCCCACCCGCCTATGCCCACCGCTGATAATCATCTGCAGGCCACGCATGATTTGCATTTCGTTGCTGGGCAAAATCGAGGTGAGTATCGGCAACTGCAGGTCGTGCGCTTTGGCATGATACGACAGCGCGCGCAAATCCTTAGGTAAACATGATCCACCGAACGCGAAGCCCGGGCGAAGGTAGGCGGTCGAAATATTCAGCTTGCGGTCCTGGCAAAAGATATCCATTACCGCGTGCGCATCGATGCCAAACGATTTCGATAGGTTCCCGATTTCATTTGCGAAGCCAATCTTGAGTGCATGCCAACTATTGTCTACATACTTGACCATTTCGGCTGTCTCTAGATCGGTCCGAATCAGCGGCGCATTTAACTCTTTGTAAAGCTCAGAGAGAGTGTCCCCGCTGGCTTTGTCAAATTCTCCGATTACCGTTTTAGGCGGAGAACGAAAATCTTTGACCGCCGAGCCCTCGCGTAAGAATTCGGGATTATTACAAACACCAAAGTCCGCGCCCGCTTTCTTTCCTGAAGATTGCTCCAAAGTTGGAATGACTGTCCCGTGCATCGTTCCCGGTAAAATCGTGCTTCGAATGACGACGGTGTGTCGTTCTACTTTGGTTTTGAGCGCTTCGCCAATCTGCTCACAGATACGACGAATGTATCTCAAATCAAGATTCCCATTTGCTTGGCTCGGAGTACCGACGCAAACAAAAGAAAGCTCGGTGTTGTGGACAGCTTGGGTTGCATCGATCGTGCCACGCAGCAGACCGGTCTTCACTGTGGCATAAATGATCTCACTGATTTCAGTCTCGATGATTGGCGATTGACCGCTGTTGACGAGATTCACTTTAGTCAGCACCGGGTCAACGCCAATGACTTGGTGACCCTGATCTGCCAGGCAGCCTGCCGAGACTGTCCCAACATAACCCAAACCAAAAATGCTAATGCGCAAAGTTCGATCTCCCTGTCTGCTTCGCGTGGCTCACGAAATGTTCGTTGTCCCGCTGGTCATACCGGTTGTTTTATTCGACTACGAATATAACTCGATTATCGCTTGGCAAGATTCATTTACGACATGCGCGCCTGTACTTTCGTTGCGGCATTGCTTTGCGGAGCAAACCGCGAAGATGCCAAGTCTTTATGTTCGTCGAGTTGAAACAGCAGGTAGTCAATTCTCTTTGCGCACTTCCAGCGGAGTCGGCGTATCCAATGCTGTACAGGCTTGGTCACACGCCATCCAAAAGACATTCTGAGCCACGAATACTTCCACGAAAGTGCCGGCGTACCAAGCGGCTCGCCTAATTCGGCGGCAAGTTCATTTGCTTCGCGGATGATCCGCGATGTTTCCGGATAAAAATAAATAAGCGAGTCTCTTAAGAATTGCAGGCAGGCCGAACGTACCCTGGCGTCATCCCCAAGAGAGCGCAAATACCCGATGTGCAACTGCATCGAGCGCCAGTGTGCCTCAATCTTATTTGGGAATCGACCCACATAGCTCAGGCTGTCAAAGCGGAAACTACGGTAATAGACTTTTGCCTCAGACACAAAGTGAACGCCTTCACTGGCGAGCAAAACCCGACAAAAGTATTCGCCGTCATCGTCACTGAGCAAGCGAATGTCCCATGGCCCCGCCGCTTCAGTAAGTTCGCGGCTCACTAGCCACGTAGCAGTCTGCATGTAGATATTTTCTTGCATTTTGCGCAAGAGCCATTCTTTCGGAGCCAAGTCACACCACAGCGCCGATGGATGAAACTGCGCGCGCAGGGGCCGGTACATAAAATGTGCCCACGGCGATGACAGCAACATGCGCCGGCTCAGGCCACGCATCACCACCGCCATCTGCCTCTCAACCTTGTCGGGAGCTAACAGATCATCGGCGTCGAGCCACTGAATATAGTCGCCTGTGCTATGTGCGAAGGCGTTATTGCGTGCCGCAGATGCGCCTTGATTCGTTTGAGGGATGACTCGCACGCCCCGACTTTCAAACTGTCGCGCAATTTTTAATGTCGCGTCTTTAGAACCATCATCAACGACGATTATTTCTATGCGCGTCCAAGTTTGCGCGAGTGCCGATCGTAATGTATCCGCGATCCATTGTTGGGCGTTATATGCGGGGATGAGGATCGATACCTTGGGTATCTGGCCGAGAAATGGGTGTGCTGCAAAGCTGTTATCCACGGCCCTTCCCTCTTCATTCTCAATTTCTAAATCATCGGAAGTTCTCTTGCCGGATCGTATCATCTCATTTAGAAGGCTCGCTATCCGAAGCAGAGGTGCGAACCCGCCGTGCAACAGCACCACCAAACCGAGATACGAAATCGCAGCCAACGGCAAGACAATTGCGATGCGAGATATAGCTCCCGCAGACCCGCCGATACGCGAGAGGGATGGAACCTCGGCCAACGCTGCTAGAATCGCGCAGACCGCTATTACAGACGCGACGACATACCGCCAGACAACAGAAAGAACCGAGCTAATCCTCAAGCCGATGGGTCGGCCTGCATACGAGATTGCCGGGACGGTCAGCACCCAGAATGACGTACTCCAAGCTATCGCAATTCCCACAGGTCCCCAACGCAGACATCCGATGAACAGCAGAAATGTGACGAAAAATTCGATCAGTGCCCATCGAAACCACCGGTCAGCTCTGCCAACGGAGAGGTGAATCCAGCCATGCGTGCCGTAGAGAATCATGATGCCAATGCCGGGTCCGAAAAAGGTGAATATACGACCAGACGGTCCCCACTTTGGTCCCAATAAAACTAAGATCAGATCCCGTCCTACTAACGTGAAAACAGCTCCTACACCCATCCCGACAAATGCCATGACCGCCAGTATGTCGAGCAGATACCGGCGGTAGAGTGCCGGATCTTTGCGAACCCTGCTCAAGGCTGCAACCATCACAACCGCAATCGACGACACAAACTGATTCGCGGAGAGCGCGAACAGATCGTAGGCTTTCTTATAAAAGCCGAGCGCCTGTGCGTTGAATCGCCAGCCGACGAGCAAGTTGTCAGTATTGCGGGAGAGATAATTCACACCGAAATTGCCGTAGGTATTCAGCGCAAATCGCAAAACGGATCCTGTGCCCTCAGCCTTCCTGGGAAGACCTGGCATCCACCTGCAAAGGATAAAAGCACCGATGGTCGTGCTAACGGGCAGAGCGATCGCGCCTCCCACTAATGCCCAATAACCCCATCCCATCCAGCCGAGCGCAATCGATAAAATCACGGATGCGGTTCGAGCGCAGATGTCGTTTAGAGAGACCCATGAGAAATGCATAGCCCGCTTCAACAGGGCTAGGTGGATCGTCGAGATACTCGTGGCGAAAATTGTAATAGAAATCGCCACAGCGACGCGCTCGACGAGAGCGTCGTGATAGAAGCGTGCCAGTAATGATCCCGCAGTCGCGAAGGCTATCGTCAGAAGAATTCCGCAACCGGCGCTGATCCAGAACAGATTGCTCGCCAGGCAATGATCTACATCTTCGCGTTGAACGATCGCTTCTGTGAAGCCGTTGAATCCGAAATTTGCAAAGAGCAAGCTAAACGTTGTCACCATCGCGACGAGACCGAAGTCCGTAGGGGTGAGGAGCCTCGCCAGTACCACCGTAGCAACTACCTGAATGGCCAGCGTCACGCCCCCGGCAAAGAGTGTCGCACCTGTGCCGCGCACAGTTAGCCGGCGCAACTCGCCATTTCCACTATCGAGAGGAGACGCGAACCTGCCGTCGGTATTGAAAGGCCTCAAAGTGACTCCTGCTGGTATGGAACAAAAGGTGTTCGTGTGCAATCCAGTTGCGATTTGGAATCAGCTTTGTACGGCTATTTCCGTACTCGATAGGCGTATGACCACTGGGAACGTTGATTGGTTACGGCACATGCGCCATCCCATAATGGGGATGTGTGATTGAGGTCTGGTTCGCTGAAAACTTCTTTCGCCAAATGACGATCCAATGCGCAGCACACAAGATCAGCAATGGCGTAATCGCATGGTAGAACCGCGGCTGACTGGTGGTGACGTAATAGACAATCGGGTAAATGAGCAGGCAGCCCGCAAACATGAATGCTGCAGAGTCTTTGGTCGAGAACATTTGAACAATGCCGAGCAATCCAGCTCCGCTCAAGAGCGATGTTGCGAAGATGATTGGCCAACTGTTGGGAAACTCGGCGGTCGGCTTGATCCATGCACCGGTCCAATAGTAGATGGCTCTGTTGAGAGTGGCGAAAATAAACCTACGCGAGTGGGTCGCAACGAACTTTGCATTGGCTGCGCTCTGCTCCGCCATGAATTGCGATTCCCCAACGCTCTGCCAATGTCGATTTACAGAAAGACTATTGGATGGATGGAGTGCTTCGACCTTCTGTCCATACGACCATTCATTGTTAGCAACTCGGAATTCCAGGGGAAAGTTGGAGCGCAGCATGAATTTTCCGAACTCACTGTGATTGCGTGTCAACCATGGGGATACTACCGCAGCACAAGTAAGTATGCCGAAAATCACGGGACGAGAGATGCGCGTCCTGTTCTTCCAAATTGCCCACAGACCAAAAGGAATGGAGAGCATTACCAGTGATGTATTGACCAGCGACGCCACCGCCAACAAAGCCCCTGCGAACGACCAACGCAGGACCGACACGGAATCGCGTGACCTAAGCATGCACCAGAATATTACCGCAGCCAGCATACCGGTCAGAGATGTTTCCCAGATTTTTGTAACAGTGAAAAAGATGTTCAGCGGGAACATTGCCCACAGAACAGCCGCTAGCTTTCCAGAGGCTACGCCTACGCTATCGCGCCCGCAGAGATATATGAAGAGACACGTCAGACTCGAAAAGATGCATTGAATGATATGAATTGCGATCGATGATCCCGTTGAATAGGTGCCGAATACTTTGAAGATCAGTGCAAGCAACAAGGGAAACAGCGGGCCGACGATTGCTGTAGGTCCGGTTGGCAATGGCAAAGGTGAAGAGAAACCATTTCCTTGCGCCAGAGAAGCGGCTACCCGGCCCATTTCCCATCCGAAGCCAAAGTGATTGGTATCGTCAGAAACAACGCGATAGGACGATAGCGCAAACATGACCGACACACGAAAAACGAACGCAAAGAGACAGATCGCAACTAGAAACTTCTTCGTGTTTTTCGGCGATGTTATTGATGCAAACATATCTTCCTTCGACATTTTGGCGAGGTAACGAACTCATGACGAGAGCAGTTACACAAGCAGCAGATAGGGAAACGTTCGTTGTTTCTTAACGATTTCAGTTATGCCGCATCCGAGTTCGATTCGCCTATCGACCGCAACGCGCTGCTGACTGGTAGGATGCGTGCGCCTGAGGCCACGGCGTATTGCACAACTTCTTCAAAGAATTCGGGAGTGCAGCCGTAAGGACTAGGATCAGGCGCAATGTCGTGGGTCGCAAAAATAAGCCACCCTGCCTGCCGCCGGTTTAGATCGATCACATCTTTTACTGGCTGAATGGCACCACGAACTTTTTCGAGAAAATAAGCCGCGAGCTGGTTTCTATCCGCTGAGCTAACATTCGGCTTTTGACCGCCGGCGCGGCACGATTCGAAATATTTGGCAGTCACGCGTTTGGTCAGCGGTCGCGGTTCACTGATTGGATAGGAGAAACTCTTGAATTCCACGCCTGTCATGAGTTCGGCAATGGCTGCTCGATTCCTTCGAATCGCATCTTCAAATACATCAGTGGCGGTGTTCCAGGAGTGACAATGAGAATGCGTGTGGCACCCCAGTTCGTGTCCGTGACCGATTGCCCGCCTCAAGTCATCCAAAACGAACAACGCACCAGACGGAGAGCCCTTTCCCATCAGGCCAAGAGCAGTGTAGTAGGTTCCTGACAGCCCATATCTATTCAGAATTTCGCCGCCGTCCAACAGAGCGGTACGCGGAAAGTCATCGAACGTGAAGGATATATAAGGCTGCCGGCTTGAGAGCGTCATCGGCCTGCGGAATAACCATCGCGCCGAATTGCGCTCTACATACCTCTCCATTTTTGTCCAAGGCTGAGGCATTCTATTTTGACTCGGCCTGCTGTGGAGAGGCTTCGGAGGTCGTGCTTTGCGATGCCAGGTAAGTCTTGAGTCGCTTTGCCACGTCGTCTGAAAAGAGTGCCGCTCCTGCAGCGTTCAAGTGCTGCGAGTTGTAAAAATACTCGCGGTCTCCGTTATATTTCCATGCGCTGTAGTCCAACAACGGCACCTCGTTAGCGACAGCTAGTTCGCGCAAGCGAGTAAAAATCTCCGCTCGATTAATGGTTAGAGACTGCATTTCACTGTACTCAGGTGAGTAGACAAATATAAGGCGGATGCCGCCTCTTTGGCACAGTTGGATCAACTCCTGCAACGCCTCGATACCTTCCGGTTCGACAGCGAAGCTCATGCCGCGAGGATTCCCCGCCTTGAATTTTTCAAACTCATCGGTCCATTCCTTGTCGCGCGGAAAGAAGCCCTGGAAATAATTCTGCTTAGGTGAATAACCAAAAAGAGCTTTGACGCCTAGAATCCAGGTGAAGTTCATATCCTCAACAACGTAACCATACAGCGGAATATAGCGACTCTTGATTACTTCAGGGTCGATCTGCCGCATTGATTGATACAGTTCAGGATCGTCGAGATATGGAACGTACTGCGCAGGTTCATACACCTTGCTAGTAGTCACCAAGCTGAAGGCATCGAGATTATGCACGATCAGTTGCGGCTTCTTGTTGTGCTCGAGATATGCCTTGAGCACTGCAACCTGAACGTCTGTTTGCGATCCAACTCTGCCAAGATTGAATGTCGTATGACCCGTACCCCCCTGAATCACGCGCGGATCGTAATGGTAAGTCGCCCGAGACGAACCGGTAATGATGACGTCGGCGTTTACCTTGCCTTGCATCACCTGATTCCAGGCTCCGAAAGAAGACGTCCTAATTTGCTTCAATCCATGCGCAATGACTACGTTCGTCACGAATGCGAGCGCGACCAGCAGCGCGAAAAAGCCTGCTAGGCGCCGCACTGCTGTCAGAGGATCCAGAACCGGCTCCCGTGCTTTCGCAACGGAAATCTGCTCGGTGCCCCACTTCATCCCCGGCTCTCGGCGAGGTGATCCGGCACTCGTCAAAACGGCATTCTGAGATCCTGCCGGCGGATTCTGGAGTCGACTTGTAATCGCAACCACCTAGAATTGGAAGTAGATGAACTGCATCTGCTGGTACACACCAAACATCACTACCACCATCACAAAACCCGCATAGAGAGTCCATCGCGCCGGCATCGGCAGTGCTCCCATGATGGACGGGATTCGGATTGTCTTGTCCAAGCGCTGGCCAATCTCAAGTACGAGAATGGACAACACCGCGACAGGAAATTGTCGCATGTAAAACTGTTCCGTCGCCAACCTATGTAAGTCCCAATTGCTTGCCAAGTGAGTGAATACGTAGGCAGCATCTCCCATGCTTCGCGCGCGGAACAGTATCCACGCAAACGTCGTCAAGGTGAACGTCGTTGCCAGCATGATCGCTCTACGCATCGCAGTGCGTTCCGGTAATCCGATTGCGGCGAAGAACCGGTCTCGCCATTGCTTGGTGAGAAAGCCTGTGACGAGGTATGTTCCGTTTAGAAGTCCCCAAACCACGTATGTCCAGTTAGCTCCGTGCCAAAGGCCGCTCAAACCAAACGTGATTAATAAATTGATTATGTGCCGACTGCGGCTGACGCGGTTGCCGCCCAAGGGGATATATAAATAATCCTTGAACCAGGTCGACAACGAAATGTGCCATCTCTGCCAAAACTCTGAAATGGAAAGCGCGTAATACGGCGTCTTGAAGTTCTCAATCAAACGGAAACCCAGAACTTGTGCCGCGCCAATCGCAATGTCTGAGTATCCCGAGAAATCGCAGTAGATCTGGTAGGCAAAAAATACAGAAGCGATCGTCAGTTGCAAGCCCGTATAGTTTCGCGGAGCAGAGTAAACGTCGTTTACATATAGGGCTAGTCGATCTGCGACCACGAGCTTTTTAAAGAAACCCCACGCCATCCTCTTCAGGCCGTCGGTGACGTTTGTATAGTTGAATTCGTGCCATTCTCTAAACTGATGCAGCAAGTTTTGCGGGCGCTCGATCGGACCCGCGACAAGCTGAGGGAAGAACATCACATAGGTGGCGTACACCACCAGATTGTGTTCTGCCTTTTGCTTACCGTGATACACCTCGATGACATAACTCAAACTTTGAAATGTATGGAATGAAAGTCCGATCGGAAGGATGATCGACGCTACGTGGCGCGGCAGGTGCCATCCAAATAGTCCAGCTAGACCTACAAAGCTGTCAGTGAAGAAATTGAAATATTTGAAAATGAAAAGGACCGCACAAGTAGAGAGAATGCTCATCCACAAAAGCGGCTTACGGTACTCTTGCCTGACACGTTCCAGGTATATTCCTGCGAAATAATCGATGAGAATGGTGACGAACAAAATCAATATATAGGCCGGAATGAAGGCCATATAGAAGATGCAACTCGCCATTAACAGCCAATGCACGCGCCAACGTTGGGACAGCAGGAAAAATATTCCGGTCACCACCGGAAAGAAGATCGCAAACTCGAGTGAATTGAAGAGCATCGTTTTTTTACGAAACTTCAGACCCGCCGTCGACTGATCGCGAAAACTGTCGAACCGCGGGAAGAGTGGGTTGAAAATTGCGATGCAACCAGCGAATCAAGCTGATGTCCCACAGCATTTTCACTGAGTCAGTCACAAGGTTTACCTTTGAGCCAGGCTGTGCTACCCAGTTGACCGGGATCTCGACTACGGCCAGTGATAGTCGCTTCGCAAGGAAGAATATCTCTACATCGAATGCAAAGCCTACCGTCTTTTGCAACGAGAAGATTGCGAGGGCGGCGTCGCGACGAAACATCTTGAAGCCGCATTGTGTATCTGCGATACCTTCGACGGCAAACAGGCTTACGAAGAATGAAAATGCCCTGCCTATCAAACGCCTGTGAACCGACCTGGTGACTTCGACCGCGTGAGTTTGGTGCACAACACGTGAGCCGACAGCGACATCGCTTCCCTCTTCCAGCGCGGCCAGTAACTTAAGAATCTCAGTCAGCGGAGTCGCCCCGTCCGCATCCATAAACAACACATAACGGCCTTTGGCATTGAGCATGCCCATACGTACGGCCGACCCCTTGCCCAAATGTGGACAGGTGAGCCCATGAATCCTGGAATCACTTTCCTCGAACAGTCGGGTCAGTGCAAGCGTCTCGTCGCGGCTGCCGTCGTCGGCAATGATCAGTTCAAAATTGAGATTTTGGGTGGTGCAGAAGTGCAGAGTCTCAAGGACTGTGCGAGGCAAACGGGCCTGTTCATTGTAAGCAGGGATCACGATAGACAGATAAATGTCAGCGCGGGTCACCGGTTTCAGACCGACAACACTGCCAAGTTGACCTAGATTTGAACGCGTCTCTTCAATGACCGGGGAAGCAATCTCAAGGAACGTGCCGTTCATCGTTTCCCCCACCGTTCGATTGGGATTTGCGAAGATGTGCCCCGCGTCTTGATAAAGGACGTCGTTGAGACCGGTCCGCCATAGCGGTCCACTTTGTCTTTTAACGCAATCAGAGTCAAGGTTCCTAGAATCGAGAGGAATGGAACTAAAGGCACGCTGTATCGCGCCTGCGCCAAGATTGGTAGATACACTGTCACCATGTACACGCAAAACAATAGAATTGGACCGAGGGTGCGCGCCAATCCGTTTTTAATGCCTATCACGATTCCGATCCCGGCGAGGACAATGTAGGGAAGCTGAACGAGAACATTTTGGGCGGTAGCGGATCGCGATTTGCCGGTGAACCAAAAATTGAAGAGGTTGCGCGCTGCAAACTTAACAAAGACTAACGGTGCCTTTTTGTCCTCGTTCACCACCCGTGCAAATAAGAAATTGGAAAATTTGATCTCATCTGCTGTACGGTAAAACGTTTGATAGTAATAGTCGTCTTTGGCAGGGTACCCAAGTTGCGCCGCAATGCGGTCTCTCTCGTAAGCAGCCTCTCTATCGAGCAGCCACCACGGCTTGCCTTCAGAGCGATGCATATTGATGTACTGGCCAGCCTGAGCCGAAACTCCCAACACGCTCGCAGTAGGCACAAACTTCCCTGTGAGCCTGTAGTTCCGGATGATCCATGGCGAGAGCACAATCAGGACAGTTGCCATTAGGATAGCGACATTTCTGCAAGCTAGGAATATTGAAGCTCTTCGCCTCTCAAACAGCAGCAGATACGCAAGAAGCCAGATGGGAAAAAGGAGTGGGACGCTTCTTACCAGCACGGTAATGCCCAGAACCAGACCGCTGATCATGTAGGCGCGCGCCTTTGCGCTCTCAATAGCTCGCATCAGGGTTAAAACGAAGAGCACAATCAGAAAGGAAAATATTACCTCTACTCCACAACGGCTCTCTGCGATGAGTGTGCCAGGATGGAAAAGATACAGCAGCGGAGCCGCAAGCATCGGCCATTGAGAAGTAGAGAGACTGCGCACCACCCTTGCGATCAAATATGCGGTGCCAAGTGCGAAGAGCACGTTGACAACTTTAACCGCGAAAAACGATTGACCAAAAGCCACGATGAGTCCCGCAAGGATGAGCGGATAGCCGGGCTCGCGCATGAGCGTACTGGCAGTATCCGGATAGAAACGATAGCCATTGCCGCTTGCCAGATTGAGGGCAATGTAGTCGTACCCGTCTCCGGCCTTATCCTGATTCAAAGATGGAACCAGATGCCTGCCCAGTGCAGGTATGAGCGCCAGCACCAAAAGAGAATGCACCAGCACGATTAGCAGTCCGAGCGTGACCACGCGATTCTTAGACCATCGAATTGACTCCACAACGGCTTTTTTATCATCGAGCAAACGCACGGAAGACCTCTGCGGACTAGTGAGTGTTTGTAGCTGGCATGGTGACGGTAGAGGACGCTGTTCAGCGGCTTACTGCGAATCTACAAACAGCCTATGCTGTAGCTCAAGTGTCAGCAGCCTGTGAATCTCGGTAGTGAAGTTGCGATCTCCCTTGAGATGGCTGTTCACCATTGCCTCCACCGTGCCGCGCTGGATATATGGCCGTAAAAGCGTGCGTGGATCGAGCAGCATCTCTTTGACGTAGCTTGCAAGCGCGTCGCGATACCAGATGCGGAAGTGACAGAATTTATGACGCCCCAGGAACAACCGTTCCAAATGAAGCCAGGACAATCTATGATCGACCCGCGCCAGCCACTGTGGCATTCCATAGTCGTATGCGTATTCCGCTTTGAAAGTGAATTCGAGCATACCCCGAGAGATCGGCGAACTCCAACGGGTCGCGCCACCTAGACCGCGGTCTGTCGGGATCTGTGACAGAGCCGGGTTCCCTGCTTTAATCAGGCGTCCACAATCGTCGTTATCCTCGAAGATGTCGCTCTTGACGATTTGTGACTTCGGCGCCCGAAACGCGGTCTGGACAAGATCGTTGTCCAGAAACGGAGAGCGCACCGAGAGCTGCGTCTGCTCGAGTGCCAGCAGGCCATGTTGATACCACGGTGCCTGGCGAAAAGCGGTGAAAGAAACCGCATGTCCCTCAATAAGCCGATTGAATGTTTGGCGCGCTTGATCGACATGGCGCATAAAGTCAGGCTGAAACAGGCCCGCCGCCGGATCAGTCGGCTTGAACGCACGCAGCCGGCGAAGAATTTCGCTTCCGTAATTCCCAGTCATTCGTACGGGTGCAATCTGCGCTGCGAACTCGTTTGCGTAAAGATCAGCAGATCGATTCACAGCGGCGCATCCGTCACTCAGATATACGGCGCGCTCGGCGTAATGCGCGAATTGTGAAAGGAAATCTTCACCGACTGGTATTACTTGATAGGGCTGCTCACAAACGCTGGCCACTTTTCTAGCGATGGTGACATCCTGGCATTCGCGAAGAGGACCGCCGAAAGTGTACGTCGGAAGTGATCCCTGTGGAGCGTTCCACCACGCCATGATCATGCGCGTATCAAGCCCACCCGTGAGCGATACGGCAATCTTTTCCTGACCATAAAAATAGCGCGGCAGATTTCGTGAGAACACTTCCTGTAGCTGACGGTAGTAAGCCTGCGGTGCGAGAGGGTCTTGGTCCTCCCATTCCGATGGCTCGAAGTACTTGCTCTTCTGTTCCAGCGCTCCGTTGCGAAATTGCCAATTTGAAGCCGTAGGCAACACGTATATGCCTTTGAATAGCGTCCTGTCTTCGAGCACGCACCCACACGAGACAAACTCGCCAAGGCTCTTATCGCTGGTAGCCCGCAGTTCGGGCCGCACCGCAAGAATCGCTTTGGCCTCTGCGGCGAAATAGAACGCTTCCGGGGATTCATGGTAATAGACTCTGTGCATTCCGTACCGATCGTTAAAAAGCATCGCCGTACCAGAAGTGCGGTCAATCAGCAACCCATGAAATCGTCCGTTGAGATGCTTGGGAAAAGTGCTGTCTTCCTCAGCTAAATGAATTAAATATTCTGGTCCGTTTCCGTTGAAGTCATGCCCCGACCGCATCAATTCACTGCGAGTATCTGGATCGGGATATTCCTCTCCCGCAAAGACAAGTGCCTTGTCTTTTTTCTCGTTACAGACGGGCATTCCTTCGGCAAACGATCCCTTGCGAGCGACCCAGCCGACGTAGATTCCCTGCGACTCTTCAAGCCATGTTCCCTGGGTGTAAAAGGATTCGTGGCAAAGAGTTGAAATCATCCGCTGCAACTGTGGTTCTGCCCAGTGGCGCGGTCGTTTTGTGATGAGCCCTACGATTCCTGGCATGATCAGCTCTGCGTCGCCTCGGCTGCTGATGCATATTTGCGTTTATACCAGGCTTCGCGATATTCGCGCAGGCGTGATGCCACGGACTCCGGAATATGATCAGCCAGCTTGTGATGCATGCCAAGGCGCAGCGCCATCTTTCCCAAAGGAGTCAAAGGAACGTAGTAGCGTGGTACGTCCATTCGCTCAAAGGCATTCCGTTCTTTGAAATCGCTGAGACTATCGCGCAGCTTCTTGCCATATGAGAAGTTCGAATAAACCAGGTAGGATATTTTGCGCGCGGCGCACGCACGGACGGCTTCAGCGACTAACCCGTTGGTAGGAGCCTTATCTCTCTGTTGAATCAGTGACACGATATTCATCAGTCCGGCCTGCGTGCCGGTTTCATCGCTTACGAGCTTGATGAAGCCTATGAGTTTCTCGCCCAGAAAGGCTCCAATGAAAACGCTGCTATCGAGGTACGTTGCCTCTTCACGATGTATGGTCTCGAGACTTTTGCCATAGTGCGGAAAGCGGCGGCCTTGACGAATCGGCGCTTCGTTGTAAATTTCCCAGATTCCGCGAACGAGTTCATCGCTGAATGGTATTTCTCGAATGGCTACTCCCTTTTTCTCAGCCTGCTTAGCTTTATTTCTGGCCTTGAACCCGATCTGTTTGTTCCACCAATGATCGAAAGAGGAGATAGGAATAGCAGCGAAATTATCCCATTCCATCGGATAGGAAAACCTGGCCTGGGAGTCTCCCAACCTCTGAACGAATGTGAAAATGTCTGCTCGCTTGCCTGATATACGCAGAGCGTCGATCACCGGCCCCGGGTCGCTAATGAATCTATATTTGTCCGCATCCAGGCGAGCGATTCGCAAAAGCCGTCCCGTGATCTTGATGTCCGCATTACCAGCCTTCATGAATCGATTTCCTCTATCGCGTCTGTTGACTGCATTTGTAGGCACAAAGAAAATGGCGGAGAGGGGAAGGATTCGAACCCCCGGATGGCATAACCACCACAACCAGCAAGCTGATCGCTGCCTTGGCCAACGGCGACCTCTCCAAGATTTGCAACAGTGCTTTTGATTATTCCGTCACATACGGTTGATGAATTGGGTTGAACCCCACGGCGGCCAGCAGTCTGCCAGCGTGATACGACAATTTGAAAACGCACTTCATAAATTTCGCCTGGCCAAACAGTAACGCGATCGGAAGCGCGATCGCATACAACGGAGTTGAAATAATCGCCTGCAGAAGCCTAACCGGTTGCAAACCATGGTTTCGCTGGGCAAACACGCCGCGAAACAGAGCCCGCCTTATGAGAAACCCGCGCCGCCAGCGTACCTGTGGAACCGATTCCAAGGCGGGCGCTTCATGACACCATATGAAAGTCTTTCCGCCTTCGATTTTCCGCCTGAAGAAATCTTGATCTTCTCCTGACAAGCATTCCGGCTTGAACGGGACCGCATCGTCATCAAAAAGCTTCCTCTTCAGAAGCACATTGCCGGTACGACATTTACTCCACGGCAGCACCATGCCGGTTGAATAAGATGGCCGGTGATAAAATCCGCCCTCGATAACCCATCGCGGCGCACCATCTTCGAAGTGCGGGTCAACCGGTCCAAGAATGCCATCTGCATCGTGTTGACTGAGAGTCGTGTAGAGTGTGTAGAGCCAGTGGGGTGGGGCAAATTCATCGTCATCTATAAACGCAACATAATCGCCGGTTACGTTTTGGATGGCCCGGTTGCGAGCCATCGCAATATTTTGCTTAGGTTCGACACAATACCTCAATGGAACCCCAAAGGAACGTAGACTCGGTTCCCGTCCGCTACCCGCCTGGTCATTGTCAACAACTACGATTGAATAAGTGAATAGTGCGCCAGTCTTCTGCGCGGAAAGTGTCTCGAGCAGCCGCCTGAGAAGAACGGGCCGCTTGAAGGTGCAGATGCAAACAGAAATATGTGGCAGTTCGTCGCTCACAGTAATCGGCTGCTTCGTCTCCAGTTGAGCTACCGAAGTCTGGCCGCCGTTGTTGTTCGCATTATTCATCTACTTGCTCGAGCCCCCGACGAGATCGACATGAGTGCGATTCATACCAACCAACTTTTTGAGCCGCTGCATCTGCTCCCACCTTACAAATGCCACCAGTTGCCGAGACAGCGGAGTCTGTCTTCGAGTCACGAACGCCCACATATAGCCGGATCCGAGGGCCAGTCCACCGATTACATACGGGGGACGAGCCATTTGATATACCGTTCGAAACAACTGCCAGAGCGGATGATTCCCAACGGACCGATCCTTCACGCCAAGTTTGAACTTGGCCGCAATTCCGCCTTGCAGGGCCGTTCCCATTTGCCGGTGATGCACGCAAACCTTCTCGGTAAAGGTGCGGGTTGACCATCCGTTCAGGCGCGCAGATAGAACTGCGACGTGATCGATACAACCGCCTCTTAAGGGCATGTACCCGCCGATTGCGTCAAAACATTCGCGCCTGAACAACTGACAACCTCCCCACACATTTTCAATGTTTGTGAAGCGGAAGTCGTACTGTGTATTTCCTTCACGAAATGGCGCGCCGGCAACACCGACCAGCGGATTGTGTTCCATCTTTCCAATCAAGAATTCGAAGTGGTCGGGCTCGAAGGATACATCGGCATCGAGATTGCCTATGATGGCGAAATCAAGATTCTTGACCTGCTGGTATCCGGCGTTGAACGCATGCACCTTACAGGCAAAGTCGCGCTCTTTTTTTTCTGGCATTCGAAGCAGCATGATCCACGGATTTGCCGCAGGATACTTGCCAACAATTTCATCTGTGCCGTCGGTGGACCCGTCGCTAACGATGACCCATTTAAGGGGACGCCTGGTCTGCGCAACCATAGATCGTATGGTCGTCTCGATATAGCGCGCCTCATTGCGCGCCGGGGTGATCAGCACGTAATTCACTGTCTTGGGCACAGTGGTCATGCTTTGCTCGATAACGGTTGACGCTGCTTCGGAGGTCATGACCCGACTTCTTTCAGTTGAACCCTTGCCCATTGCTAATTCCATCGATTGATCAGCGGCGACAAGTATTGTTAGTGCACTTCGAGATCGGGCGTTCGAGGTCAGGCGATTCTAACTGCCGCTTCCACCCAACCTTCTTCCGGTGTGGCTTTCAAAGCAAATTGCAAGACTTCTTCGGCTACCCGGGCTTGCTGCGCCTGTGTTAAGTGCGGGAACATCGGGAGCGAGAGGATTTCGCTTGCCACGCTTTCGGCAACCGGAAAATCACCTGCACTGTAGTTCAACAACGTATAAGCCTTCTGCAGATGCAGCGGGATTGGGTAGTGAATAGCGCTGCCGATACCAGCTTTTTTAAGATGGCTGATCATGCCGTCGCGATCGCTGGTTCGGATTACATACAAATGATAGACAGCACGAGACCACGATGGCTCATACGGAAGGCGGACTGCCTGCTTGTCTGAGATCAGGCGGTTGTATTCTGCCGCGCGATCCCGTCGCTTTGAATTCCACCCTGCAAGATGCGGCAATTTTGTGTGCAAAATGCCAGCCTGAATCGCGTCCAAGCGGCCGTTGTAGCCTTCGACGTCGTGGTAATACTTCTTGACCTGGCCATGATCGCGGAGCATCTTAATTTTTTCAGCTACAACGGAATCACTGGTGGTGACTGCGCCGCCTTCGCCACACGCTCCCAGATTTTTTCCGGGATAAAAGCTGAACGCAGCCGCATGTCCAATCGATCCGGCCTTCACCCACTTGTTTGTCTTCTTAGAGAAATATTCCGCCCCGTGCGCTTGGCAAGCATCCTCGATTACCGTTAGGCCGTATTCTGCTGCAAGTTTGAGAATGGCATCCATGTCTGCAATCTGCCCGTATAAGTGAACCGGGACAACGGCGGTAACGGGCCTTCCGCTTCGCAGGCTGACCAGCTTGCCAAACTTATCGCGGATACATTGTCTCTCGAGGAATCTCTGCAACATCAGGGCCGACATGTTGTATGTCTGCTCGTCGATATCGACGAACTCCGGTATAGCACGCGCCTGCGAAATAGCTTCGGTGGTTGCAATGAAGGTGTTTGGAACCGTAACCACAACGTCGCCCGGTTGTACCCCACAAGCCATGATTGCGAAACGCAATGCGTCTGTGCCGCTGCTCACCGCAATTGAATGGCTTACATCGCAGAACTTTGCAAACGCGGTCTCAAAGTTTTCTACGACCGGTCCGCCAACAAAGCCGGCCGTCCGCAAGCCCTGACGAAAGCAGTTTGAGAGCTCCTGCTCAAGTTCCAAATGGGGTGTCACCAGGTCGAGGAATGGAATAGGTTGTGGCTGCTCTGTGCCGATCGGCTTCTCGACCAAGCGCAAAACCTTGGCCGGATTTCCAGCAACAATAGCATTGGCCGGAACATCGCGCGTTACAACGCTGCCGGCGCCGACCATCGCGTTTTCACCCACGGTGATGTTAGGCAATATTGTCACGCCCGAGCCAATGGATGCACCCTTGCTGATTACAGTCCGTTCAACTTTCCAATCGGCTTCGGTCTGTAGCGCCCCCTCGTCCGTGGTGGCACGTGGATAGAAATCATTGGTGAATATAACGCCGTGACCGATGAACACATTGTCCTCGATCACCACGCCCTCGCAGATAAAGCTGTGGCTTGAGATCTTGCAGCGTTTACCAACGGTACAATTCTTTTGAATCTCGACAAAGGCGCCAATCTTGGTATCGTTTCCGATTTCGCAGCCATATAGATTGATAAAGCTCGATAGCTTTACGTTCTCGCCGAGTTTCACGTCAGCCGAAATAGTGTTGTAGGAAGTCATAGCCGAATTAGAGCTCCTCTCTTGCTTAACGATTCGCTTGCAGCCTCGAGCATCTTCACAACTCGCAACCCAGCACAACCACCATTGAATGGCTCCTGACCACTTGAAACACAATCGACGAAATAACCTAACTCCACCTTCAGAGCCTCTAGCTGTTCCAGTTGCGGAGACCACATATCTCCAGAGCGGTAACTCACCAGCAGTTCATAGACCCCTTCGCGGCTGCTGATGTTTACTCCCTTGTCGTATATCTTTAACTTCTCGTCGGCTTCGAGATCGTTCCACACCAGCATCTTTTTTTCGCCGCCAATCAGGGTCATTCTCACCTTCACCGGGGAGAGCCAATTGACATTGATGTGCGCAATCACTTTGTCGGGGTAATAGAGGGTCATATAAGCGACGTCTTCGTGACCGTTCAGATGGCCCTGTCCGGTTGCGACCACAGCTTCAGGGCCTCCCTTGATCAAGTAATCCATGATGGAGAGATCATGCGGCGCAAGATCCCAGAGCACATTCACATCATGCTGAAATAGCCCAAGGTTGACGCGCGTCGAGTCGTAATAGTAGAGGTTACCGAGGGCACCTTCATCAAGCATTTGCTTGATCTTTCGCACCGCCCCAGTAAAAAGAAAGGTGTGGTCAACCATGATCTTCAAATTCTTTTGTACCGCGAGGTTGACTAACTCTTCTCCCTGCGCCGAGGTACTGGTGAACGGCTTCTCAACGAATACGTGCTTTCCATTTTCGAGCGCAGTCTTGGTCAACTCATAGTGCGTCCAGACTGGCGAGACGATCGCGATGGCATCAATCTCGGTGGACGTTAACACTTCAGAAGTGTCCCCCGTAATCCTTACCCCGGGATAGGCCTTGTGAGCCCGCATCTGTGCGCTATGACTGATCTCCGCTATAGCAACAACTTCAGAACCCTCAAGACTCATGAGGTTCCTGACGATGTTTGGTCCCCAATACCCGTAGCCAATCACTCCAAATTTCATCGTTCTCCGACTCTCGACCTAACTTTTGTGATGGGGAAGCGTGATGTTTGTTGTGGTGGGAAACTGATCAACAGGGCGGCGAGGAACATTGAAAGTTTTAATACGCTCCAGAACCTTTGATCACCGCGATCGGAGTGCGCAGAAGAATTTTCAAGTCGAGCATCGGTGTCCAGGTCGTTGCGTAGCGAAGATCGAGGCGAACCATTTCGTCAAAGTCAACCGTGCTTCTGCCAGTCACCTGCCACAGCCCGGTGATGCCTGGCTTCACTTCCAAAACTCTGCGGCGATGCCAGGTTTGATAAGCGGCCAACTCGTACGGAATCGGAGGCCGCGGACCAACCAGGGACATGTCGCCTTTCAGCACATTGATGAATTGCGGCAGTTCATCGAGGCTGGTTCGGCGCAAGAATTTACCGACTGCTGTAATTCTCTTATCGCCGGTGAGCTTGTACACCACCGCACCTTCGCGATGCCCCGGCCCGCGCGTGTCTTCATTTGAAATCAGTTTGGTCACGAACTCTTTGTGAACACTGTGATCGTTGTTCACATACATAGACCGGAACTTAAGAAATGTAAATTGCCTGCCGTGTCGTCCAACGCGCTGCTGCCTAAAGAGCACCGGGCCTTTTGAGGTCGACTTGATTGCCAGCGCGATGAGCAGGCACACAGGAGCAACCAGCATCGCCATCAACAAACCGCCGACGATGTCGATCCCGCGTTTCATAATCAACACCGGGAACCGCACTTTATCGTTGGTCGAAAGGTCCGGATAAAGGGCTGGGTTGCTGGGTCGTTCGGTCTTGTCGTGCTCCCAGTCGTCAGGAAAAAGATGCAACGTAATACTAATGCGGCTGAACTGCTCAAGCGGCAATTCATTTCGCAATGTGTTGCTGACACGCGTCAAAATTGTGGTGAGAAGCATTTCTTTATCGTCCACCGCGAGGCCGGTGAATAGGGCTCCAACGCTGACGTGCTTCTTGTACCATCCCACGATGTCGGTATCTCGGCTGGCACAAAGCAAGAGACCCATGACCACGTCGAGCAGTGTGTCGGCCTTGTCATTCCTTTGCAGACCAGGCACTTCTAACAGCATCAAGATGAATGGCGCCTTGGAGCGCTCTGTCCTCTTGCGCTCAATAGCGATTACTCGCCTGAAGCTTTCTTCTTCCAACGTGATTCGTTGGGGGCCATGTACCGATTCCAAAATAGGATCAGACAGTTTTGTAGCTCGACCCCGTTCATATGAGTTCACGGCTACCTTCCTTGGGCCTATGCCCGTCTTGATCGTTTTGACACAAACTGAACCCGCACCGCTCTGCGCGAGTCCACTTGTCAGCAAGAGGTTAAGGGGAACTTTGGTTGCACTGGAGGAATTAGCACAACAACGCTGGCAGCAGAATATTGAAGACTCTGTGACTTGGTATTTAAATCAATTTGTTCAGTCGTTGGGTGATATTCGATTGGGTGGACGATAGTAATAATCGTTGTTTGATACGCTCTTCGAACTGTTCAAGATGGCCCCAATCAACTTCTGTGACCCGAGGGCTTCAATCCCTCTCTCAAGTTGTTGTTTTTGTGTTGTTCCCTGACGCGTAACTAAGAGAATTCCATCGGCCAGGTTTGTCCACACACTTGTGTCTGCCAAAGGCAGTACGGGAGGCGAGTCGATAATGATCCAGTCAAACCACGCACTAAGCTGATCCATTAGCGGCGCGAGCTTTCCCGATTGCAGCAATTCCAAAGAATCGCTCGAAGCAACGCCAGCCGGAAGTATCCAGACGTCAGGCCCTTCCATCCGATAGATGCTCTCTACAATTGTTCGCTCGCCGCGCAGCCACTCGCAGATGCCGGGTTTAGCTTCGATGTTGAAAACTTTTGCTTGTGTCGGTCGTCGAACGTCTCCCTCGAGCAGCAAGACCCTCTGCTGTTCTCTCACTGCCAGAGTGCAGGCAAGGTTGCCGGCTACTACGCTCTTGCCTTCCTGCGGTATGGTGCTGGTTATCAAAATTTTCTTCAACGTGCGCGAACGACGCAGATGGCGCAGGCGCACGCCCAACAGATGAAATGCCTCTGTGGCTGGGCTTTCCATACCGGCAAGGCACACCAACCGACTTTGCGGATTGGACGAAGTTGAAACTTTTAAAGATTGAAATTCCTGATGGCTTTTAAGCGGTTCGTCTGGCAATGTCGCGTTGTTTGCGGAGATCGAGTCAAGTACAGCGACCGGCGCGGAGCCTGCGCCTGCGTCGAACGCCCTGCTCGACTTGGGACGCTCGACAGAGCGCTCGTCCGCAACCGGATTCGCAGTATCACGCCGCGCAGCAGCATGGCGCTCGGCTCGCTGCAGCAGCGCGGTCACCGGAGTGTCCGCCCCCGCATGATTGCCCGCGCGTTCGGCCTCGGAACGTTGTAACGCGTCAAATATTTGACTCATTGTTCTCCTGCTTTTCCGGCAATAGGTACAGTCACCTCTGGGCCAGATTCAGAAGACTTCTGGCTTGCTGCATACAAATTAAGGATGAAGTTCTTGGCGCCCTCGTTGAATCCCACTCCCTGGTTATGAACTAGCTGCGGCTTCGTGGAATTCGCTTCAAGACGGAAGTCCTCCGCTACGTCTTTAATCACTTCCACGCTTATCGACGGCAGTTGCTTTGCATAGCCGTTGATCAGTGCATTCTCACAGATCGTGTTAATCAGGCGTGGAAAGCCGTGTGAATATTGATGAATTGCCTTGATTGCATCCGCAGCAAAAATTGGCGTGGTGCGCGATGCGCTTCCGGCGATGCGCAGGCGTTCTGAAATGTATGTTTCCGTCTCTTCGAAATTGAGTGCAGAGAGATGGGAACGCAGCGCGATCCTCTGTTTCAACGGCCGCAACTCAAACGAGTCCAGCTTCTCATCTAGTTCCGGCTGACCAACCAGGATGATCTGCAGTAACTTGGCGTCGTTTGTCTCCAGGTTCGACAACAGTCGAATCTCTTCGAGCAATTCCATTGAGAGCAGATGTGCCTCGTCAACGATCAGCACGGTGGTCAACCCGTTTAACCCGCGTGACGTGACGAATTTGCTGAGATCCAGCAAGAGCTTGCTTTTGTTTTGCCCTGAAACACCGACTCCAAAATCCGAGAGTGTGTAATACAAAAACTCCGTTGGCGTTAGACGGCAGTTATAGACATACGCGTACGCAATCTCACTGCTCTCTTTGAAAAGTTGCAGTAAGCATCGCAGCAGTAGTGTTTTGCCCGTGCCCACCTCACCGGTCACCACCACTACGCCTTTATGTTTTCGGATGCCGTAATAAAGCGCTGCCAGCGCCTCATTATGGCGTGCCGTTGGAACAAAACAGAAAGGGTCGGGCGTGAGATCGAATGGATCGCGCGTTAGACCGTAGAAGTCTTTATACATGCTCAGCAAGCCCTATCCGCGTACATAGCTAATGGTTGAACCGACCAGAATAGTGGCAGCCACGAATGCCGCCATCGTCCATCCCAACGCCACTCTTCTTCTCGACTTGCGTTCGTCCGAGGGGCTTTGAATTTCGGGAATCTCAGCGATCACTGCAACCGGTAGCATGGCTTTGATTTCTTTTTCCCCATGCAAACGATCATCGAAAAACTCAAAACCGCCGACCACAACAATACCTAGTGCTAAACCAACAAATAAACCAAAACCGCAAAACTTCATTCGATTTGGAAAGTCCGGTTTTTCCGGCAGACTCGGAGGATCGAGCATCGTGAATCGCTCGCCTTGTTGCATCTGCTCCATGCTTGTCGCCATCGCGGACTGATTTTTCTTCTTGAGCAATTCGTCATAGTTAGCTTTTGACTGGTCATATCCCCGAGTCAGATCTGCGAGCTGCTGCTCGGTGCCGGGCGCCTGATTAAGGCGAGATTGATACTCACCTATCCTCGACTGCAGTGCGGCAACGGCATGCTCACGATTGCTGATTTCTGACTGGTTCGTTTGTAGCTGACCCTGCAATTGCAGCAGCGGAGCGTTCTGCTCACCGGCCAAGTCCGACCTGCCGCCATCTTTGCTTCGAGGCGATGTGAGCAGTTCCTGTCGAAGACGCTCCGTTCTTGCGATTTGATTTTTGAGCTTTTGCACGTCTGGATACTGATCGGTGTAGCGCGAGCTGAGGTCGGCCAGTTGTGCGCGCAGCGCCGTGAGCTGCTTCTCGATTGCCGGTAATTCCGCCGGTGCATTTTCACCTAGCCGAGCCGAGGGGTGTGTGGCACGATACTGGTCAAGCAGCGATTGATAGTAGACGCGCTGCTGCTTTGCGGTGTTTAGAGAATCCTGTTCGTTTTGCAGCTGCCCTTGCAATCCGCTTAAAATTTGCAGATTGCTTGCCTGCTGCGTCGGTAACGCTCCAACGTGCATACTTTGAAACTGACGTACTTTTGCTTCTTGATCTGTGAGCGTCGCGCGCGCGTCCTCAAGCTGCTTCTCGATAAACTTTGTCGTGTCTTCAGATTGTTCCTGGCGCACCCTCAGATTTTCATTGATAAAGAGCCCGGTGAGTTCACTGGTTACCCGTTGTGCAACATGAGCGTCGTGCGCCGAATAGTTGATTCTGAAAGACGTAATCTCATTGTTGCGCGGGTCGCGCACGAGCTCAATGTTGCCGATGTCTTTGCGCATGCGCTCAACTTTTTCGTCCGGTGACATTGGGGCGCCTGCTCCGCCGTACAACCCTAATTTATCGACGATCATGAGCAGCCGTGTGCGGCTTAAAATCTGCTGCGTGATACTTTGCAGCCGGTCTTGCAGATTCTCAGTGACGTTTGGAGCGACATAGTTCTCCGGCATGGTCGGCTGCTCAACGAGTATCAGCGTGCTTGACTTGTACCTGGTTGGCAACAGCCAGCTGATTCCCCAGACGATAAGCCAGCCCACAAATACCGGTATCAAAAAGTGCATGTGGCGGCGACGTACCAAGTCAAGGTAACGTGCCAAATCCAGCGGTCCCGATGCCTGTTCTTCTGGTCGCTCTGCCATGATTATCTTCCTAGCGGTTTTGAGAATTGATAAGAGATTGAAACGTAGGTCCGGTTGCTGTCAGGGAAAAGGGACGCCGCTTGAATCCCGCTGTAACTTTGATGAAAGTGGGAGTAACCGACCTCGGCATTCAAGCTCTCACTCAACATGTGGCGCAGCGAGGCCGTGCCGATAACTGTGTGACCGCCAATGTTGCCGGAGGTATAAATCGGAATTGCGCTTTTATAAATCGAATAGCCCGATTCCACTGCTGTGCTCCAGGTGCGACCTATTTGCCAGCGTGCACTACCATCGACGCTGTTGGAATGGTAGGCGCCTAAAAGTCCTCCACCGCCGGTAACGATGCGCGAATAACTAATGGCCAAATTTGTCCGCTTGGTCTGCCACCCGGCACTGCCCTCCACTGTTGGAGTCCAAGAACTAGAGGACGGGGCGGGAGGCTGAGTCGCGTCATAATGCTGCGGGCCGGCTAACACAGACACTGAGAAAGTACGATTCAGGTAGACCGTGTAGAAGCCAAGAATGGCATGCGTCGTCGTATCCGTATTTACGGGATGGGTCGCAATCCGCGAGAACCGGTAAACCGCGCCTGCGTATTGACTACGCGATAGGCGGCGACTGTAAAAAGTTGAGCCTACAGTCAAATCAGAGTTGTATAAGCCGGTGAACTCGGATGCGCTTGAGTAGTGAAGCAACTCATAGGACCCGTCTGCGCCGATCATTGCATTCCGGCCAAACTGATAGGCGATACCGCCGCTCGTTGAATTCTCAAGTTGGTTTGCAAATGGCGAGATCAAAGCATTCGTTAGTGCCGGCGCCCCCCCTGACACAACTCCCGCGGCGAACGGATTGGTCTGGTTGAACAAGTTGCTGTTCTGGCGAAACGAATCTTGAATATTGATCACCGCGTAGGGGCTAAGGTGAAACTGGTAGTTAGCGGTACCGTTCTGGCTCACCGCGTTAAACGCATTTGTATGCTGGTAAAACGTAAACCCTGAGCTATAAATCAGTGACTCAAGCTGACGAGCCGTCTTACGCTCAATCTTTAAAGTCGGCAAGATCGAGTAAGTCTCGTCTCCCGAAGAACTGGTTCTACCGGTAATCATCAAGTTATCGTCGTACGCGGTCGTGAAGATAACTCCTCCCGACAGATAATTTGACTGCGACTCAGAACTGACGCCGGAAGGATAAGTTTCGCCGCTGATAGGCGGAGGAGTCATCATCTGAGTGTCGTCTAGCGTGGGAGGACCGCCGACAGCGCTCGGTTCCACCTGCGCCCGGGATGGCACTACCCAAAGTATTGCGACACATAGACAAGCAATTTTGAACATTACGACCCTTTAAGGAACGATGATAGTATCGTTCGGCTCAAGCTTGATGTTTTGTCCTTGATTCTTGCCTTTGATGAAATCCTTGTAGTTAAAGCCGATGCGCGATTCCTGTCCAGCAGGGCCTTTACGAAGGATGTAGATGCCGGTCTTTTTCGCGAAGTCCTTAAGACCGCCTGCCGCTGCGATTGCGTCCATTACGTTGCTGCCAAGGGATAGCGAATACGAGCCGGGCTTTGCAACCTGTCCAAGTATGTTGAACTTCCGGCTGTTTACCTGCTCCACCATCACCGTCACGGCAGGGGTAGTAACGAAGTTTTTGAGCTTGCCCTCAATATCTTGTTCAAGCTGCAGAGGAGTGCGCCCAGCTGCCTGTATTTCACCTACCAGCGGCAGCGAAATCTTTCCATCCGACCGTACCGGAATTGACTTAGACGAAAGGTCCGGCTCTTTCCAAACATTGATTGCAAGCAGATCGTCATTACCGATTACGAATCCGGAATCGTGCGGCCCGATCAGCCCTGCATTCGCTTGAGACTGCCCCGGATCATTCTGGCCTTCGGTCGCAGCTTGTTTACCCAACGGAGCGCCAAGAACAAGCAAAATCAGCCCCGTTTTGATTGCCTGATTTGCACTGAACATCCTATCCACCCCCTAACTACGACCCGTACGACAACGCTGCGTAATTGTCTCCGACTCTTTCTGCTTTCCGGTCGGAGCGTTCTTCGGCAGGCACCACATCTGCTGCGTCAATCTCCACTGCGACCGACTGCGCAAGCATCTCGATAGAGAGAATCAAACGATACGAACTCTTCTTCCTGATCAGAACTCCTTCGAGCCCTTCAAGAGAGCCGCGAATAACGCGAACCCGCTCGCCGCACCTGAGAAACGGATGGGGTTCAACGCGGAACGGACCCTCAACGGTCCTGCGTATCGCCAAAATCTCTTCCTCAGGGATAGCTGCAACCCGCTCTCCGTGAGACAGGATCATATGCACGCCGGGGGTAGTCAAGATCTGCAATCGGCGAGTCGCTCCCCCGCGCACAAACACGTAACACGGGAATAAGGGTACTAATAGAATTTTGCTTCGATCTTTCCACTTCCGCGTTACCTCGTAAGCGGGGAAAAAAACATCTAAGCCCTTCGCCAGAAGCACTTCTTCGACAGTCTTCTCATGTTGGTGGCGAGTGTATACAGCACACCAAGGAAGTTCCTGTTCGATTATGTTTCCTAAACCGCTCGTAATCAGCATTCCAGCTTGCCTTCCACGACTTCTTCCACTCTTTGAGATTCATTGAGTGAGCGTAGCTTCGCCCTGTGAGCTACAGCTCAACGTTTTTTTTTGATCCCAGATCTTGGCCTTTGCGAGACTTTTCTGAAGTTGCTAAAGAATGTTTTCAGAAGAGACGGCCAATGGTCTGTCCTATGTTCGCGGACCAAAGAAGCTGTGACAATGCCCCAAATGTTTACTGCCTATCCCCCAGCGGTAACATCTGGTTACCTACTGTAACGTCATTTGCGACGACCTTTGATTGAACGACAAATACCTTCATCAAATGTTTATTCTCATGACACGATTTTTCATTGTCTGTTCACACCCCGCGGTACCGTCGCGACCCCCGTCGCACGGAGCCGTCTCGCAAGTGGCCCAGCCGGTGTTGCCACGCGTTGCTTCCGCTTGCGGCTACCCCCGGGCGCACAACTTCGAGTCCGAGCACCTCTTCACTTCCGAAGATCACAATGCGCGCAATCCAATTTTCCAACTCGCGCAGATTCCCAGGCCAATTTCTGTTTTGCAGTTGCTGAAAGACAGAATGCGCTAACTGAGGAGATTCCTTCCCAAATTGCCTGGCTAATTTCCCCGACAGATATTCGCAGATTTGCGGTATATCCTCTTTGCGTTCGCATAATGGCACCAGCTTCACCCGGATTCCTAGCAAGCTATCGAACAGTTCCTGACTCAGCGTCTGCCCATCCAGTAGTGTTTTAAGGTCGATGATCGTTGCACAAATAATTCGTACATTTGCTTTTCGCTCTTCGCTTCCCGAGGCTCGAGTGTAACGGCCGTGCACCAGCAAATAGAGCAGTCTCGCTTGCAGCACCCTGCTCATGTCACCGATTTCCTCAAGAAAAAGAGTTCCACCCTCTGCAATCTCCACCAAACCGCGCTTGATTTGCATTCCCTGCGAAGCAGCATTCTGTTCATTGCCAAACAGATTGCTTTCAAGCAGGGGGCCTGGCGTTGCGGCACAATTCAATTTCACGAACGGTGCGTCGCGCCGGCTGGAGCAAAAATGTAGAAATTTTGCAGTCATCTCCTTACCGGTTCCACTGTCGCCCTGAATCAGCACAGGAAGATTATTTTCGAGTGCGCCAATAATTTTGCTGCGAACTTTGCCCATAGCGGCTGTGCTGCCGAAGACAATGGCCGCACTTGGGATCTCGGCAGGATCAATCCAATAGGTGTGGGACAAGTCTTCTGTCATAGATCTCCAAACGCGAGGACGCTAAGACGAATGAATGCACGTAAGACACCAAACTAAGAAGTGCACAAAAGCTAATCAAAGCTATCGATTTCGCTGTGAACTGCAACCCTTTGAAAATTACGCAACTCAGCCCACGCGAAAGTATGCAAAACTCTGCACACTATTTCCATTTGTGTGCATGTTGAACCAGTAGAGTGAAAGTCCGACATCGTCCGAGGGGAGTGATACGCTGCAGTGCATGGAATGAAACGGCGCTGCAAACGCCCATCTCACATGTGCGCATTCCTAAAACCATCCGCCTGTCGGCGCTCGGGCCCCTGATTGCGCACTGCTTGAGTCAGGCCTGAGTTTAGGAGGCGCTTCCTCTCGCCAATAGACCGCTGCGCGATGGGGCGGAGACTCGCTTGGAAAGCTTTGGCGTCAAGCCAAGCTGCTGAATCTTGTAGAGCAGCCCACGATAACTAATGTTGAGATACGCTGCCGCGTGGCGGCGATTCCAGCCGGAAAGCTCAAGCGCATTTTGTATGAGTTGTGCTTCTGTGCGATCTTTGACGCCCCGCATGATCGACCGCATACCGAGATCCGGTGGGGCAACGTCACCGAAGTTTGGCAAATCATCGGCTTGGTCGCCAGCGCCAATCTTCTTCTCAAGCTCATGGAGAGCAGCGTCCGCATCGCGCATGGTTATGGTGCGGGTAACGAAATTGCGCAGTTCCCTTACGTTTCCCCTCCAGTCATAGAGAAGGGCCGCATCCATGAGGCGCGTTGAAAAATCAAAATTGCGAAGCCCGCTCATCGGTGCGGACGAACGCCGAATCATTTCTTCGATCAGGTAAGGGATTTCTTGCGACCGGTCGCGGAGGGGTGGAATATTGATTGTGAAAACACTCAGCCTGTAAAACAGGTCCTGGCGAAATGTTTTCGTTTCCAAAGCGTCCTCGATTGGAACGTTGGTAGCGGCAAGAACGCGCACATCGGCCCGGCTGCACTCCCTTGCCCCAAGCCGAGTGTATTGGCCGTCTTGAAGGACATGCAGGAGCTTGGCCTGCATCGGCGCGCTCATTTCACCGATCTCGTCGAGAAGCAATGTACCGCGGTTCACTTGCTCGAACTTTCCAGGCTTATCGTTGAATGCGCCGGTGAACGCACCGCGCGTGTAGCCAAATAATTCGCTCTCGAGCAAGTCTGCCGGCAACGCTGCGCAATTGAGATTCAAAAACTTTTGTGCCGATCGCCGCGAATGCTTATGAATCAGGTGCGCTATGACTTCTTTGCCCGTGCCGCTCTCTCCCAGAATCAGCACTGGCGCATCCACGTTGGCTAGCAACATCACCTGCCGATGAATCTTCATCATGGCTGGAGAGGCCGCGAGAAAGAACCTGTTACTACCCAATTCCTCAAGGTACGGCCCGAGAGGTAGGTCCGCCGCTAAGTCATTCACCGAACTTATACTGAGAGCGGCATGATCGATGTCGCTAGCTTGTTGAGTTGGACCGGTTAGTTTGGCGATGATTCGCTCGATGTCTCGGAGCAAGACAGGCTTGCCGAGAACGTGCCCGGCTAAAGTCGGATTGCCTTCAACGCAAGTCTCGGTTCCGCATTGACCCTCAATGATGCATACCATTTGAGTCGGTGCGATTTTCAACAACTCGCGATACTGAGACAGTTCCGCGGATCCTGCTCCTTGCATATCGAGCAACAACAGGTCCGGCGTCAATCCGTTCATCAACAATGAAGAAGCTTGTTTGCATCCAGAGGCCTGCACCACGCGGTGACCGGCGTTTTCCAGAGGCAAGCACACGCGAGAGCGCGTTTCGCCGTCCAGGATGACGGTAACAATAAGAAGAAGAGATTTCACAAGGCACCTACATAAATTGTTGCAGTAAGTTCGTTCAGTGAAACGTCAACGTGCTACTGGCCGCTCAGCCTGCACCTGACTCTTGCAGCGTAGCAAAGCAAGTCTTTCGTGCATGTCTTAGTAAGTCCAATCCCGATTGCTGTCCTTCGGGCTTATGCCCAGGCAGAAGTCGGCGGATGGTTTGGAGTAGGTTGAGCTTAAACAGAGGAAAGGAAATCATGCAACCTACATATCAGTTACACAAAGTACAAACTTTGGTACAACGACGAGACCCACCCGAGCACCGAATATAAGGGAAGGGGTCAAATGATGTCAATAAATTTTTAGTAATCAAAAGTTACCCAGCGTGCTTGTAAACACAAGACTCCTCACCCTTGTCTACTCCCCAGTCACGCCACAAACTTCTGCATCAGTAGGGGCAAAAGCGTGTTCAAAGCTAAACAACCTTTGCCCGAAAAACAGCATCGCGAGTTGGTTATAGTTCGGTCTGAAGTGCTCAATGCGACCGAAAACGCCGATGCTTCAATGGCAGCTTAAAAAAAAACGACAAACTGCCGATGTAGGTCGGTGCGTGCCACGCATATCCTTGATCCTCTAATCTTCCTACATCTACATTCGTCATCGTTCCTCGACGGGCGCTTCTCGTCATCCTTCCTGGCCTTGCTCTCGATAGGTATGTTGTCGCATTAGCGCTGACATTTCAAGCGAAGGCCAAGGCAAATTCGCGTGCCGCAATACCAACCCTAGTTACCGAAGTTAGTTTTAATAATTCTTATTGCTGACTCGCACTAATCTGCGTGCGCTAGCATGTGACTGAAAGCGCAGGTGCGAAACTTTCCCACGCATCTTGACAGGAATATTCATGCGAGTCAATCTAATTACCCAACCCAGTGATCGCGTCATGCCAGGTACAAGAACGATTCCGATCTCGATGACAATCCGCCCCGCCTGCGGCTTATCTGGCGACTATCAGTATCCAACCGATAGCGCGACACTGCTGCGGCTACTCAAGCAACAGACTGATCTGCCAGCGTCGGTGCTGCAGCGCTTCGAGGACAACATATATTCCTTGCACAGCGCAAGGCTTTTGGGCGTTGAACTAAGTGAGAAAGTGCTCACAGATATCGGCTACTTTATCGACTAGCGAAATTTATTCGAAAAAATCCCTTCAGCGTGGCCTGATTCAGTTCTTCGCTTACGACTCAAACTACAATTACAATCGTAGTGAGTTGAAACGTGACGACATCCCACTGCTCAAATTTAGAGGCATACTAATTGGACCACGCCACAAGACCTGTTGCGCAGTCCGAATCTCCAATCGTTCAGACTTCAAAACTGACGGTTACAGTCATCATTTGTACCCTTGATCGTCCCAACGATTTGCGCCATTGTCTCCAAACGGTAACCGAGCTTCTTCCAGCACCGGATGAAGTTCTCGTCGTGGATAACTCTGACGGCAGTGAAGAAGCGGCGCGCGTTGCGCACAGTTTCTCAGCGCGCTACACCGTCGAGCCGCAACAGGGGCTCAGTAGAGCCCGCAATCGCGGACTCGATGAAAGCACATCGGACATCGTCGCGTACCTTGATGATGACGCGTGTCCTGACAAGCACTGGCTTGGATTCTTGCTTCAGCCGTTCGCAGACCCTCGGGTTGCCGCTACCACCGGCAAAATCATCACTCCCAATTCTAGAAACGGCGGGGGGCTGCAGGAGACTCCTCGGGTTCTCGATAACAGAGTTCAGCAGTGGTTTGAAATAGCAACGTTCGGCGGCCTTGGTTTGGGCAGCAACATGGCGTTGCGCAAGGCTGCATGCGCGGGCTCGACGATATTTGATGAGCGACTCGGGCGCGGTGCTCCATTCCAGATTGCCGACGAGCACTTTGCCTTCGCCTCCCTGTTGGTTCGCGGGTACACGGTCGTGTACCTTCCCACCGCAATCGTCTACCATCCGCCCCTTACGCGGGACACCGTTGCGCAGGAGGCCTGCAACTCCATCGCTTACTCTGCTGCTTTTTGCGGAGTTCCCTCACCAGCGCGGTGACCTCGTGAAGTTTTTATGGCGCCGTTTTCGACGCAAGCGTCTCACTTGGACGCGTGAAACGCAGGAGCCAGGAGAAATCGTCACCAGCGGATGGCGAGTATTGGCAAAGGCGGGCATCAGAGGGCTCTGGGTTTTTGTTCGCACTCCCAAGCCAAAATAGAAAAACTCAGATGTTGCGCTCGGTTCACTAAGGTTGCAGCAAAAAATAGTCAGCCGCTGCTTCTACTCTGAACTGTGCGCAGCCAACGAATCCGTCGCCGCGCCTTAAGTGCTCGTAGTCCGACATTTCTGATAGCGGAGACACTAATGAACGTCTCGCCCAAAGAACACAACGGCGCTAGAAGGCACTTCTCCAATATCGGAGACGCGACCATGATGCTGCGCAGTCGGTCCCTCCAGTACTGCTTCTCGGCAATCCCGCCAAGGTGTCCCGGAACAAGTAGTCCCGGATGCTTGGATGCAAACCTTATGTCCGCTAGCGCAAACCGTTCCGCTTCTATCAGCAGATCCGATCCTGTTTTGGTGTAGTACTGATACGCAACCGCGTCACAAACATAGTATGCCTGCGCTCCCCGCTTCAGCAGCCTTACGCCCATGTCCAGGTCTTCGCGCACGCGGAAGTCTTCGTCGAATCCTCCTGCATCCAGCAGAAAGTTCTTCGCAAGCGACGTATTGCTAAACACACACGTAGAGTGCAGCCACGGGGTTCCTGGCGTCTGGACATGTTCCAGATGGTATGCGCCGATCTCGCGGTTGAAGCACTCTAAGGCAAGGCTTCGCGGGCTGTCGGAACTCGAAAAGATCGCTCCAAATCCGATAATATCCCGGCGGTTCCTGTGGGCCGCTACGTGTGCCGCAATTAATCCAGCAGCGCACTGCATGTCATCGTCGATAAACAACAGCAACCCAGCTTCCGCAGCGCGCGATCCGGCATTGCGCGCCGCAGAAGGGCCGCGGTTTTGCTGCTCGATTACCCGAAAGCGGCAGGAAAAGTTGAGCGTTTGAAATTTCTTCAGCGCATCGGTCGTGCCGTCGGTCGAACCATCGACCACCACGATAATCTCGAATGCATTTCCCGAAAGATCCTGCTCGCGGAGAGTCGAGAGAGTCCGAAGCACCAGATCTCGCCGATTGAACGTTGGAATAACAATCGAGACGTCCATTGTTCCCTTCGCACTCCAGATTCTCAAGCCGTGCGGCAACCCTCTAGACCGAAGCACATTTGGAATTCAAGGCAAGCGCTGAACCGATCTGCCACGATAGATTTGCAGCCGGCGCCTTTGCATTGCGGGTTGAATGCGCATTCTCAGACTTCGTCTTCGCGCCAGCATCCTGTGATCTTTCTCCATCGATTGCGAACAAACTCAAGAGGATTCCGCCCAAGCCGCAGTCTGCACCACATCCCGAAATTCGACTCCCCAGGCAGAAAAGCGATACGCGGAATAAGCGATGTATTTGTCCCCAAATGCAGGCGTCCAGGCCATGATGTAAATCCCAATGGGAAATGACGGCTCACTGCAGCCTCGGCTGGCGCGCTAAAGCTACCAAAGGGGTAAGCAAAGCTTGACGGTGGCTTCCCCAATAGTCGGGTCAAATCCTCCTTGCACTGCGCAACTTCTTGCTCCACGCGCTCATCGCTTTCAAAAGGCAGTTCAGGATGAGTATGGGTGTGGCCACCAAACTCAATCCCCTTCCGCGACCAATGGCCTATTTGCTCCTCGCTCATCAACTGCAACGTCGGCCTACCAGCCTCCTCGTCCCACCGATTCGTCGAGCCGATAAACCGCGTCACCACCATGCAGGCTGCGCAAAACCCATATTTCTCAATAATGGGAAAAGCGATACGGCAGGCCTCTTGGTACCCGTCGTCAAACACCAGCATTACTGGGCGATCCGGTAACGCGCCACCTGATTGGCGCCAGTTCAACCATTCGAATGGCAAGATCGATCGATAGCCCATCTTCAGTAGCAGTTGGATCTGAGCCTCGAATACGGCAGCAGGAGTCGTCAGCCCTGGAAACTCTCCAACGTTCGGCGTGCCGACGTTGTGATATATGATCACAGGTGTTCGCACGCCGAAGCGACGCTCCAGTTCATCCCACGAGCCTGCCTGCTCAATCGCGCCGCGCACATGTTGCAGACCCGCACGGGCACGCAGCACCCGGTTCGCCAGCAACGCAAAGAATCGGGTTCTTCGCAACGGCTCGGCAAGCCCATATACCATCGCCAACAGGGACCCGCTCAAACTCGCATGCGTGGCCATTTGTTTGCGGAGCCATCTCTTCAGCGGATTACCTTCATTAATGCGCACCAGAGCAGCCAGTGGCTTAAATTCCGGATGCAACGCAGTGAGCAAAACCTCATACTTCCCTTCATAGCGCGAGTCGCTCAGCACGCCCTCAACAGATTTGGTGAAGAACTCATAAGCAACCGCATTCGCAACGAACTTCGGCCGATAGCCCTTCGCCCAGAGGCGAAGGCCGGCCTCAACATCGTGCATGCGTTTGTATGCCGGGTCAAAAGGGCACTCAAGCGCAGTCTGCCGGGCGATGGAGCTGTTTGCACAAAGCATCAAGTCCGAACGGCGAATCTCACCTGCGTTTAGTCGAGCAAATTCCGTGTCCTCCACTTGCCGCTTTATATCCCCCGGGGTACCCCGAGGTGTATCGGGATGCAGCAGCACGGCGCCGATGACCACCGCGAGATCCTCGTTGAGGTGCGCCTCGCTGTGCGCGGCCACTAGCCCCCGCTCGCAGATACAATCGTCATCCATCAGGATCACGAGGTCGCCAATCGCAGCCGCGATACCCAAGTTTTGAGCCGTAGGCTGTCCATGGTTGGTCTGGCTGAGCCAACAAAAGCGGTGTAACGGCTCATAGGTCGCTAGAAAGGCGTTAGTGTCATCACTACAGCCGTCCGCGACGACAACCACTTCATATGCATTCACGGGAAAAGTCTGCTGAGCAAGGCTCTCGAGACAGCGCTCCAGCGAATTTCTTCGATTATAGGTAGTGATGACAATTGAAACTCTCATCGTCTTAAACTCATTCGAGCGGCTTGACGGCCTTCAGTAGCACGGAAACTTCAAAGTTTTGATCGTGATAGTCCAGCTCATCTTTTCGCAGTTCCTCCAGCGCCAATCCGTGCAGAAACGCGATGGCCGATAGCACATTTCCGTGCGACTCTACACTAACGTTCTCCGCGGGAAACACCTCTTCAAAAAGCCGCCGGAGCGAGAGACTAGTGAAACGCCAATAATCTCCGCAATAATTCATCTCTTCACGTGCCATCTGCGAGATGCCGGCAACGGAAACGAGCACGCAACCACCCGGCTTCAGAATGCAGTAAATTGTCCGGATTGCCGCCTTCACGTCGTAAATGAAGTTCAGAACCTGCGTGAGAATGACGCAGTCGAACGCATTTGCAGGGATGCCATCGCCCACGGCGAGGTCCGCGATGATCGTTGCTAGCGGATGGTTGGGCCTCACATCCAAAACGTCCGACCGTGTCACCCGATCTTCGCCGAATCGAACCGTGTATTCGTTCTCTGCCAGTTCCAGCACGCGCCCTCTGATGCATCCGGCGTTCTGTTCGAGATAGCGCTCAATGTAATAGCGATCGACATAATCCCCGCGCCCAATCGAGAACCCCTCATGAATCGGCGTCACGCGGCGAAGGCTTCCGAACCGAACCATTTTATACGGTGGCCGTTCCGAAGCGCGGACATACGTCTGTCGCATCCACCGGCGCAGAGGCGCCGGCAAAACACGCTTGACAAACTCCTTCAAGGCGCTGCGATTCATGTTTCTTTTATCCCCAAACTACTTCAGTATGCAGCAGCGCTGATTGTTCCGTAATCCGCCCCATGGTGGACTCTTGGCATTCTCAGTTTCGTTTTTGAACCCCACGCAATAGCTTTTTTACAGCACGAACGAACAGGGTCCGCCAGATTTTACAGAAACTCTGTCCCACTCGGTGGATCCTGCGCACCGCGTCGAAGGTCACCCGGAAGTTGAAATCCCGAATTCCCCCTGCGGCACGGTTGTAATAGACAGCCAGCAATTCACTTTGGATCATCTGACGGGTCCCACGATCCTCGAGTTTCGGAAACTCAAGCATCTTCCGGAGCGAGAACTCGTGGTAAAGAAACCATTGCCAATCCCCCTCCTGCGCGAAACTCGTCAGTCGCGGGATTGCATCCCTGCGATCAATATCCACCAGAGGCGCTGAAACATAACAAAACTGCGTCTTGAATGAAAGCCTGAAAATGAGATCTCTGTCCTCGTTGTATTTCAGATCTTCGTCGAAGCCGCCCACCTCAACGACAAGCGAGCGTAAAACCAGCAGGCTCTGAACATAAAGCCCGTAAACACCCTCCCAGATATATCTGAGTGGATTGTGAAGCGGCCCGAACGCTTGATCAGGCTTGATGCCCGCTTCTTCAAATGCGGTTGACTTCATCTTGGGATTCCCAACGTATCTGCAGTTGGTAAAGCATGCACCAAATCCTTGCCCCAACTTGCTGATCGCTTCCAACTGACGCTCAAGCTTGGTCGGATGCCAAATGTCGTCCGACGCCAGGATTGCCACCCACTTTCCGGTCGCCTCTCGAATGCCGGCATTCTGAGCCGCGCTCGCGCCAAGATTTGGCTGATAGAAATAGCGAATCCGATCCGAGTAGGGACGAACTCGCTCGCCTGTATCGTCGGTGGAACCATCATCAATCACGATTAGCTCAAAGTCCGAAAAGGTTTGTTTCAGCACGCTGTCAATCGCCGCGGACACAAGGGACGCTCGGTTATACGTCGGTATGATAACCGACACCATTGGCGTCATTGATCGAATTCCTCGCGAACCTGAGGAGCGCACGTTTCTTCCCTCCTCTGTCTATCCATTGCTAGTGTGTTTCGGATCATTCGACACTCTGGGCACCGGTTGAAAAAAGGTTCATTCTCTGTATCAGCCGCCGAATTCCCTTTGGAATACCGCCCGATGAGATGAGTTTAACGAGTTCCCGTATCGAATAAACCACGCTCAAGATTGCCACGAAGACACCCAGGCAGACAGCCGGAATGGACGGTAGGAAAGAGAAACCCCCAAATACCAACGCGATGAGACAAAGATAGAGCAGCCCCGTCCTCCTATTTGCCCGAGACCATCTGAAGCCGCTAAGAGAACTCACGATGAAGAACAGAAGAGCCCCGTAAATTAGATATGAGCCAACAAATGCGATGCCAGCACCATTCAAACCAGACCATCGGATACCAAACCAGGCGAGACCAAGACTTACGATCGCCCATACCGCTTCACTGCCAAAGAAAAGTGCCTGTTTGCCCTTGGCCACGAGAATGAAACTCATGGGCCAGGTCACCACCTGAAGAAGGGTTCCAAGGCATATCCAACGCAGAACTCCCACCGCCGCAAAGAATCTGGTGCTGTAAAGAGCAACGAGGACCAGAGGTGCCAGTGCGAGGCTAGCCAGTATGCCTGGGCCAGCCAATAGCAAGCCTACTTCTGTCTGTTCGTTCACCAGGCGGTTGCATTTTTCATTATCCTCGGCCACTGCGGTCAAACGTGGATAAAAGTCGGTTCCCATCGCCTGCAGAATGAAGCCAGCATAGACACCGCCAAGTGTCCAGGCGGCCTGATACAAGCCGGTTGCTTCGTATCCGATTCTGCGAAGCACCATGATACGGATCACATAACCAGCTCCCGTCGTCATGAGGTAGCTGGTCATGAATGCGAAGCCCAGTTTCAGCAGCGACGACGCCTCTTCAAACCTCTGCGCACGAGTCAATATAGAGGATTCAAATTGGACTCTTCGGCTGTAGTGCGATGTGACCAGGAGTGAGATCATTCCGGCGCCTATGATCGCCGGAACCACGCCTCTTTCTCGGAGAAGGAATACGATTGGAACGGTGACGAGCAGTCCGAGGAAAGCGGTCAAGATAGCGCACATCGCCAGGTCGTGAACCCTGCGCATCCCTTGAAGCAGTGCACGCTGCCCATTGGAAAGCAATTCAAAAAACACGACCAGCGCAAGCAGCGCAATGGCACCGGTATGACGAACGTCACCAAACGTGAAGGTTGAGACTTGCCGTGACAGGATGGCGAGCAAAGTCGCGCCTAAGAGTGCGAGAAGAAGCGAAACCTGAAGAAGAACCTTCCTGGTTCTCGAGATTTGATTGCGGTCGCCCGACGCCACCGATTGAGCAATTTGCCGAACAGCACTGCTGCTGACGCCGCCCCCGGCGATGCATTCTGCTACAGAAACGATTGATGCGTATAACCCAAATAGACCGAACCCGGCTGGCCCCAGGAAGAGTGCCATCGCTTTGGTTCTGATCGCCCCAAAGACGATGTTGAGGGCCGAGGAGCCTGCAATCACGGCAGACGATTGAATGATCTGTCCGTAGGTGCTGTCGCCGTCGGCCGATTCTTCCAGATTCTGATTTTTGATCGTCATATGAGAATTGGCCTTGGTCGTGACTTGGCGGACTAATGTGTTGATTTTTGACTGTTCTCGGGTTGATTCTATATCTCCGCGAGCGTGTCACACGAGCAGCAGTGTACGGGAAGAAAAACTCGAAATATGTGAGTGAGTTTTAATCATATTTAGACATCTTCTCCCTTGACAACTACGACTCAACGCCCTATCTTTAGCAATTGGAAGGCGAGACTGCTAGCACATGGCTGGCAGGACTGCACCGATGAAATGCGCCCGTCCCAGCCGTTGGGTCGCCAAATCGCATTTTCCGAAATTCTGTTCTAAACCACTCAAAACTCGCGCATGGGGCTCAACCCCGTTCGCGTGTGAAGGAGAAGCGAAGCAATGGCATCAACAACCGTTACAACCACCTTCACCCCACTTCACGACCGCATCCTCGTCCGCCGTATGGAAGAGGGCGAAACGGTCCGTGGGGGCATCATCATCCCCGATAGCGCCAAAGAAAAGCCCCAGGAAGGCGAAGTCGTCTCCGTTGGCAAGGGCAAGTCGAACGACGAGGGAAAGGTATTTCCTCTCGACGTCAAGGCTGGCGATCATGTGCTCTTCGGCAAGTATTCCGGCACCGAGATTAAGCTCGACGGCGAAGAGTTTCTAATCATGCGTGAGGAAGAAGTCCTCGGGATCGTAAAGAAGTAGCTTCCAGTGGTCAGTCACGTTGAACCGCATTCAATTCGGCCCACATCTGGCGCTGCTGAAAATACCATTCAGTGAATTCTGACCTCGGACGACGGCTCATTTACAAACTGAACATTGGTCACTGATCACTGTTCACAGACAACTGATTAGGAGAGTTACAAGTATGGCAAAGCAGATTCTGCACGGTGAAGATTCCCGTCAGGCGATCCTGCGCGGCGTTAACACGCTCGCGGACGCCGTGAAGGCGACGCTCGGTCCCAAAGGCCGCAACGTTGTTATTGAAAAGAAATTTGGCTCGCCCACGATCACCAAAGACGGCGTGACCGTGGCTAAGGAAATCGAACTGAAAGACCCGATGGAGAATGTCGGGGCACAACTGGTTCGCGAGGTAGCTTCAAAGACCAGCGATGATGCCGGCGACGGAACCACGACAGCCACCGTTTTGGCTCAATCGATATTTCGTGAGGGTGTTAAAACAGTTGCTGCCGGCGCGAACCCGACGGCAGTGAAGCGTGGAATCGACAAGGCTGTCATCGTTGTTGTCGGATCACGCGACAAGGAAGGCGTTCGTGTCGACGGAGGCGCCTTGGGCAAGATGTCTAAGGACGTCGACGAGAGTGGAGTGGCCCAGGTCGGCGCAATCTCAGCCAACGGCGACCTCGAAATTGGAAACATGATTGCCGGCGCAATGAAGACGGTTGGCAAGGACGGCGTCATCACCATCGAGGATTCAAAGACCGGTCACACTTCGGTCGAGACCGTCGATGGAATGAAGTTCGACCGTGGCTACCTCAGCCCTTACTTCGTGACCGACCCTGAGCGCCTCGAAGTCGTGCTTGAAGATCCTTACATCCTGATTTTCGAGAAGAAGATCAGTGTAATGAAGGATCTTCTTCCCCTGTTGCAGGTCGTTGCTCAGAATGGCAAGCCGCTACTGATTATCGCGGAAGACATTGAGGGCGAGGCTCTGGCAACTTTGGTCGTAAACAAGCTGCGTGGCACGCTTAACGTTGCGGCAGTCAAGGCTCCTGGCTTCGGCGATCGCCGCAAGGCCATCCTCGGGGATATTGCTATTCTCACCGGCGGCGAGGCAATCACTGAAGACCTCGGAATCAAGCTGGAGAGCGTAAAGCTCGAGCACCTTGGAACGGCCAAGCGCATCACCATCGACAAGGACAACACCACCATCGTCGATGGCGCAGGCAAGACGTCTAAGATCGACGGCCGGATTAGCGAAATCCGTTCGCAGATCGAGAAGACCACCTCCGATTACGATAAGGAAAAATTGCAGGAGCGGTTGGCCAAGCTGGTGGGTGGCGTTGCCATCATCAAGGTCGGCGCAGCAACTGAGACCGAGTTGAAGGAAAAGAAGGCTCGCGTTGAAGATGCTCTGCACGCAACCCGTGCAGCAGTCGAAGAAGGCATCGTCCCCGGCGGCGGCGTGGCTCTGGTTCGTGCCATTCCCGCGGTCGATGAGCTCATCAAGACGCTTGAAGGCGACGAAAAGATCGGCGCGCAGATTGTTCGCCGTTCGCTTGAAGAGCCACTTCGTCAGATCGTTGCCAATGCCGGCGAAGAGGGTGCGGTAGTTGTTGCCAAGGTTCTGGAGTCAAAGGAACCCCACTACGGCTACAACGCTGCTACTGGGAAGTTCGAAGACCTGGTCAAGGCCGGCGTCATCGATCCAACCAAGGTTACCCGCACTGCCTTGCAGAACGCGGCATCAATCGCTGGACTGCTTCTGACTACCGAAGCGCTCGTTGTCGAAATTCCGGAGCCTAAGGCTGCGGCGGGCGGCGGCGGACACGGCGGCGGCATGGACGGCATGTACTAATCACCTGTCAGAAATCAGGAATTAGAGGTCACACGACCGCTAGTTCCTGATCAACCTGACGTACACATAGGCCTCCAGCTTCGGCTGGGGGCCTTTGTATGTCTGGGGTTGCATCATTGCACAAAGCAAATCGGAAGCCCGAAGGCTTCCGATCAGAGGTAGTTTCAGGTCTCCCCTAAAACATGATGTGGAAACCCATAGTGAAGGCACGCGAACCGCCAATCGTCCCGGTCACCGACCCGAAATTCGCAGCGTTGTTGGGACACGTGGTTGTACCGGCAATGGTCAGGTCAGAAGTACATGTCCCCTGGCCAATTTGAAGCAGTGGCGACAACTGTGTTGATTTCCCTGAACCGGTCGAGTATGGCACTTGATCCAGATTGGTCAAAGCTGTTTGCTGATCGGTCGGATCGTTGGATGTCACAACCTGACCGAAACCAAGGAAGCTGCGAAACTTGTTGCAATTGCTGAAACCGCCATCGGCACTGATAGCAGTCGCGGAGCATCCATTGTTCTGGCGAATCTGCGCCTGGTTCTGTGGGATGTCGAGACTGGTGGTGTTGGTCAGGTTAAAAACGTTGAGTTCGTATTGAGCCTTGATCTTTTCAGTCACCTTGAAGCCCTTGCGTACGGAAAGATCAAGACGCTTCTGAGCTGCCTGGCGGAAGATATTCCGCTGCCCCGTATTGAAGGACGTCTGGTAGATATCCATCGGATCGTTGCCAGTTGAAACCGGCACGCCATTTGTACCTGGTGCTATGTAATTGATGGCGATCTGTGAAGGGTCAAGTGTTGGAATGTAGCTGCCACCTGTGCCGCGGAAGGAACCCTTGTTGCCGGTGAAGGCAGATTTGGGGTGCTTCGGATCTTTGATGCCGAGGACCGGATTCATCAGCGTGGGGAAGTTTCCGAAGTTGATGCTGCCAACCGCGCCGTAGAACTCATAAAGTGAATACGGTTCGCCGCTCTGCAAGGTCCCGATGCCAGTAAAGTGCCAGTCGTTGGTGAAGTAGGAGGCAAAGCTGTTGGTCTTGACCGCGTTGGGCACGTCGACCTGGAAGTTGGCGGTGAAAACGTGGGTGCGATCAAAATCCGCTGAGGCCCATGAGTCGCGCAGGCGTTTCGGGTTGTCGCCGGTAAAGAAAAGGCCGATGTCGCTTTGTTCATCGAGGGCATGGCTCCAGGTATAGCTACTGCCGAATTGGAAGTTGTGAGATAGACGCTTTTCAACGTGCGCTTCGAGCGCGTCGTAGGCCGAGACGCCCACAGTCTTGAAATCTGCGGCATTGGGGCTAAACCCGACATACGGCGTTCTGAAATCCGTATTACCCGCGTCAAACGTATTCCATGGCTCAACCGAAATTGGAGCGTAGTCAAAGTTAACGCCCACCTCATTATTCTGATTCATGACTTCAAGGCCGTACGTCGAGGTCTCGCCCCAGATCGGATTGGCCGACGTTGCAATCCCCGGCTCATTGATCGGAATTGGAATCACCGAATGACGTCCGCGATTTCCGGTATACCCGAGGTTGATAGCCAAGTCGTGTCTCGGCTGCCATTGCACATTCAAGGTGTAGTTCATGGTGTAGGGCAGAACGTTGTTCTTGTCGTAAATACCGAAGTTCAGCGGTGAGGTACACAGGAAGTATCCTTCCTGACTTTGTAGGCCACTACAGTTTTTACCGAATTGGGAGAAAAATCCCGAACCCGGCGCTCCTGTCATCTCGTTCAACTGGGCCTGCAAGGCTTGGCCCACAACGCTTGGATCTGAACTCGGCTGCGTATAGATGCCGCCCTGCGCTGGCGTACTGAAAGCCAAATTTCCCAAAGGATTGGCCAATGTCAGACCAGAACTTTGATCCGTGTTTCCCGTAGCGTTGCTGACCAGTGGGGAAGATTCAGTTACGCCAAACGGACCACCGATCGAACCGCCCGCCGGCTGTGAGAGATAGCTAAAGAGTTCGCCGCGGTCATAGTAGATTCCGGCGCCGCCATTGATGACAAGGTTGCTGTGAAAGGCTTTTGGAGCCCAGGCAAAGCCAAGCCGAGGAGAGATTCCCCACTGACGTCCATTCAGGGTTGATGCTGAAACGCCTTTCGTGGGGTTCTGCTTGTTGTTACCTGCAATGACGAATCCAGAATTGACAACGTTAAATCCTGTTGTAGCGGTGCCGGTGACGTTGTACCTCGACGGATCGAAATTGAACATGTCGCCGAACTTTTCCGTCATTCCCCCATGGTAGTCAAAACGAACACCGGCGGTGATGCTTAGATTGGTAAGGGCCTGCCACTTATCCTGCACGTAGCCGCTGAACTCATTAGTACGATAGTAGCGATCAGCATTGTTGCGTTTCGTGGTGGGATCGATGCTTTGAAGAACATTTGAGCTGCGCACTAACCCCTGCAAAAAGCTGTCAAAGCCGTCGACATTAACCTCGGCAAATCCATTGCGATTGTTGGTGATATTCAGCTGCGTATAGCTGTAACCGCCACCGGCGACGATCGTGTGCCTCCCTGCCGTGAAGATCACGTTTGTTGAAGGATTGACGCGGTTTTGGTAGTAGCCCATATCGACAAAAGCGTCGTAGGGGCCGACGTTGAGACTCGGCGAGTACTGGTCAAAGTAGCCGAAGTTCTTGATCTGCAAACCGGGCAGAACACCCGGGACCAAGCCGGTTGTCTGGTCCGCTGAAACACCCATGTTACCGCCCGCGAGCGTCTGCTTATAGTTGCTGAAGGAACCCATGCGGACAAATCCGAGGCGCTGCTCCCAATTCAATTTCTGACCGATCGAAATAGTGTTGCCAAGCGAAAACACCTGCGAGCCATTGTGTTGCGTTATCGGAAAGCCGCCCGTATTGGAGTAGCCGAAGGGGCGAGTAACGGGCGCGTTCTGGTAAAAGTATTTTGCAGAGACCCGATCATTCTTCGTGGCCTCGTAGTCGAGTGCAACGTTGGCCTGATCAGAGTTCAGACGGGAGGTTCCAATCAGGTACACATTCGGCACACCATATTCATAAGGCGCACTGGACTGAGCCGACGGAATCATAAACTGTCCATTGGGCAGTTTTGTATTCAATAGGGCGGCAGCAACCGGATCGATAGGGACGGTGCCACTGCCTCCCCATGACAGGTCAGCATTCTCAAGGCCAGCGGTGCTGCGGTCATTGGTTAGGCCGGTAGGAACGGTCATCTCCGAGAGTCCGGTGGCATTGTCTTCATTCACGCGTCGTTGATAAGCAGCGAAAAAGAACAGCTTGTCTTTAATGACAGGACCACCCGCTGTTAAGCCTGAACTCCATCGACGAAGCCACGGATTGACCATCGACTTGGGAAAGACCCCAATCCCCTGCTGCGTCAGTTGATAAGCCTGATTGAAGAAGAAGGGCGAGGCGTTCATCAGATTATTGGCATAGGAGCCGTATAACTGGCCGTGCCAATTATTGGTTCCGGTGCTGGTGTTGACGTCAATTTGCGCGCCACTCGTGGCGCCCTGCTGCGCATCGTACATTGAGGCATTTACACGCAGTTCCTGCGTGAACTCTGGCGGAGGAGAAGGTAGACTGTTGCCGTTTGAACCATAAACCGAAGTGCCAACTGAAAACGACCCACCGACCGTGGGCGAGCTGCCTACGTTGAAGTTGTAACGCTGAGAGTTGGCTCCCGAGGAACTCTTGCCGTTGAACAGGTTGGTCGAGTCGACGCCGTTTACCTGGAACGTATTCGATGTATCGCGCTGCCCGTTAGCCCAAATGGGTTGGTTACCCAGGCCCGAGTTAGAATCCAAATTCGATAGCAGCTCTGCATTAACGCCGGGCGACAAAACCGCGATCTGCGTAAAGCTGCCGGTCGCCAACGGCGTCAAATCGATTTGCGTGCTGTCGAGCGTATACCCGTTGGTGGTATCGGTCGCATTCAACAGCGGAGTTGCTGTTACTTCGACCGACTCCGACACCTGGCCGACCTTCAGGGCAGCGTTCACCGTCGTGGCACGCGCCTCCTGCACCGGGACACTCTTCAGTTCGGTGGTTTGAAATCCTCCGTGGCTGACCTTTATGACGTACGTTCCAACCGGCAGATTGAATATCTGGAAGAATCCGGTATTCTGCGTAATGGTGCTTGAAGAGGCGTTGATTGCTGCGTTTGTCACGGTCACAGTTGCGCCGGAGACCGCAGCCCCGGACGGATCAACCACAGTGCCATTGACCGAACCTAGCGTCTGTTGAGTAAAACTTTGCAGTGAACACATCAGCACAGCGAAGACGAACACGCTGCAACGCGAGACACTCCTCCAAATAGGTCGGTCCATATTCTCCTCACAGCTGACTTTGACTTCCGGGGATTGAAGTTGCAGGGAGGGCGTTCTTGCTGCCATGCTCCCAAATTTGAGAATTTTCATAGATTGCTGGCGAGACGGTTACAAGGGAAAGTGCAATGTATGAATAGTTTGTGACAGACTTGCCGATTTAGAAAGAGAAATCGAATGAGACTCATATTTTGGCCCAAATTTCGGACAAATCGTTAGGAGGCTTGCTTGGCAACGGCTCTACCAGTACATGCGCAGTCCGTCTGCCACCTTCCCCGTTCAAAAGGATAGGTGGCAATCAGAGAAGCATTCACCGTGCTTTTTCCTTGCCCCACTGCAGGCGAAGTCCGATCCGCACATTCGTCGGCAAACTCAAGTAGCCGATCGGCGCAATATGCTGATTATTGGTGAGGTTCTCTGCCTGGCCATAGATGCCCAACCAAGGCAGAAACTGATAGCTCCCACCCAGATCGATCTTCGCGTATCCATGATCGAGGTTGCGGTTGGGCAACAGCAGGCTATTGCCGCCGTTGATGTCGTAGCCTCCCAAAAAATCTGAATCGTCAGACCGGCTGGCAAACGCAGAACTGAAGACAACACTCATCTGCCGGGCTGCATAGGTGGCCGTGAAAAAGCCCGTGTGCGGCGGCCGGCGAAACGGCCGAGCGCCTTGCAATGGCGAGTAGGTGCCGAGCGGAATTCCATTGAATGTCGGGACTGGCCCAAGCAGGTTCACGTCGGCATTTGCGAAGGAACGCTGCACGACTGCATCGAGATACGTGTAGCCTCCGCGCAGGAATACGTTGCGGCCGATGCCGCTCTCAAGTGTCGTCTCAACACCCTGCGCCCGAAAAGCTTCCGTATTCAGCGTCAGTTCGTAGGCGAAGTTCTGTTCTAGAACGGTCGTAAGCTCCTGCTGTTGTGCGGTCGTTAGATTTGGTAGAAGCGCAGGAATGAGATCGAGTCCTACATATTCAATCTGCTTGCCATACTCGTTGTGAAAGTAGCTGGCGCGGAAGATTAGGTGCTGGGTGAAAAGCGCCTGCTCAAACCCTGCTTCGTAGGTGCGTGTGGTGGGTGCCGCCAGCGGCTTGATGCGCAGTTGCTGCACGGTCGATTGTCCGCTGTTGTTCTCAAGAAAATTGTAGAGGGAGTTGAACTGATCGGTAAGAGACGGCTCGCGGACCGCATCGCCGTAGTTGAACAACAACCGCGTGCCGCTGAAAATTCCCTTGCGCGGACGCAGCGCGTAGAGCGAAACTCCGGCGCGCGGCGATGTCTGCGTACCAAACAGCGAATAGTGCTCGAGATCTCCGCCCAAGGTGTAAAAGAAGCGGTTTTTGAAATCGCCATGGACCGCGGCGCGATAGTCGTAATTGGTTCGATCGACCGGCTTGTAATACGCACTGCCCGGCTCGGCTCCGCGCTCGTCTTCGTACTGAAATCCGACCAGCCCTATCAGGTGCGGCGTGAACCGGAAGTCGCCCTGGTACACCATCTGATCGCGATTTGAAACGAGCTGATAGCCCTGTGGATACGTGCCCGCAAAATCCATCAGAGCGCGCCCCGTGACGGAGTAGCCGTTAGCGCCAGTGATCGTCACCAAGTCGCCAAAGCTGTCTCCGAACCCGTCAAAAACACCTGTGCCCGTCTGGTTCCATAGATGATATTGTTCGCGCTTGCGGGTCAGGCCATAGCGCACGGTGTTGTGAAAATCTGCGGTCGTCTGGTTGTCGATCGACGCGCTCAGATAGATGTCCTGGTCTTTCTCTGTAGCTTGATCCGAAAGGTGATGAAACTCCCACGTGCCCGGGACGCCCGTAGCGTCCACTCCATAGTGAATCGTGCCTCGAACCTGCGTCGATCCGTTCGGTTGCCATCCAAGATTGGCCGCACTGGTGGCTACGTGGTATTCGTCATGGGGAAGATTATTGGCGGTCTGCAGCCAACTGAATGCTCCATAATAATCAATTTTGTTATGCGCGCCCGATGCTTCAAGTTCTTCGCGAGAGGTGGAGAAATTTCCCCAATCGCCGTGAAAAAGCAACGATGGAAAACTGGTAGTCCCATGTGGAGTTGCGAGGCTCACGACGCCGCTCGCGGCATCTGCCCCATAAAGGCTGGTATTGGGCCCGCGATAAATCTCAGCACTCTGCACTGCAGTCGTCGATAGCGGACCGAAATCGAATCGTCCGCCCACATCTCCCGCACTGACGCCGTCAACCAGTATTTTGTTTGCGTCGGAATCGCCGCCGCGCACAAACAATGAACTCTGCGCGCCGCGTTGACCGACTTGCGCAACAAAGGTGCCCGGCATCAGCCGCATTGCGCTCACCAGGTCTTCGCGCAGGCTCAGGTCAAGCGGTCCCAGCACGCTGATTGCGGCGCTGGTTTGCGGTTGCGGGGTTGGCGTGCCGGTGGCTGTCACCACGATAGATTCGCGCACCCATTCCGGCTCAAGAACTACACTTTGCTCCACGCTATCGAGGCGCCCTGCGTAGAAGCCCGGCGTTTCAAGTTGCCTGAAGCTCTTTGCTGAAACGACCAGAAAGAATCGCCCCGAAACGCCCGTCATGATCTGAAAGCTTCCATCGGCGCTCGAGACCGCCGAGCCAACAATCTGTCCGTTGCTGATGAGTCCGACAGTCGCACCAGTCACTTTAGCGCCCGATGCATCCGTAACAACACCGCGAACGGACGCGGCCTGGGCTGTGATGGAAAAAATGCAATAAAGAGATGCTGCTAACGCGAGTTTTAAAACGACGCGCTGGACCGCGATAAAGTGCACGATTACTCCCCCGTTCCCCTCGGAACGTAAGCCGGTTAAAGCGCCCGGGGCCGGTCTCCTGACTTGCGCCTATTGCAGCCACCTTCCCAGAGTCCTACTCCAGTGGTATGAAGACGTTTCCCTCAACTCAGGAAAATGTCCTGGCTGTTTCCCGTTACGGCTCTGAAACTACCGCACTAACGGGCGCTCACAGTTGCGGGGCAGTGGCGGATTATTCACCGCCTTCCCGTACTCCTGGCGACTACGTTGTTTGTAGGCTGCCCATTCGTCTGGGTAGCGTTGATGGCATGAAACTGACTTCCATGTCATCAACTTTTATAACGTTAAACCGCAATCAAGTCAACGGGGCAAATAGATCGACTCCGGTTCGCTCAAAGCGGACTCTGAAGGGCCTAGGTACATCCAGCTAGCGCAGGTTCCTGTTCAACCCTTTGTTTCGAACGATGTACGCGGCGTCGTTCAAGAAAGACGAAATTGGCGCGGATGGTGACCCCGGGAAGATTCGAACTTCCGACCTGCGGTTTAGGAAACCGTCGCTCTATCCACCTGAGCTACGGGGCCATGCAAGCGAAACAGTCAATTTGATGTTGAAAGTAACTGCTTCCCTAGCGCCAGAATAAGTCTCCGGGGGCGCGTGCGTCCAGATGAGAATCTGATTGTGCCGATGGAAAAGCGCGTGGTGATCAGACATGACGATGGGCGACTCAGCGAGCCGCGGGTCCGCAAACGTCAAGGCATATCAATCTGCGCCGTCGTTGACCCCGGTTTGAGTAAGGGCTCTCAATCGCTCCAGCAGATCTCGTGGGTGCACCGGCTTGGCCAGTATTTCAAAAGCCTGTGTGTCGGGTACGGCGCGGGCAAGTGACTCGGCGATAGGGCCGTGGCCTGAAAACAACAAAATACCGCAGTGGGGAAGGATTTGGCGAATCTGTAGAGCTGCTTGAATGCCAGAAATGCCGGTCATGACTACGTCACTGAGAAGCGTGCGCGGACGGAATGTTTTGGCGATCTTGACCGCATCTTCTCCGCTGTACACCGCTGTGGCTTCGTAACCGTTTTGATTCAGAATCATGGCGAGCGTATCTGCAATCATGATCTCGTCGTCAGCTATCAGAACTCTGGGCAGAACTGCTGCTTTCAATTTCTACTTCCTTTGACAGGTGCGCTGCTTGAGCGCACTCTAAATTCGCGCAAACCTCTGATTTAGTAACGCAGAAAATTTTTACTCCAAGCCATCTGCAATAAGACCCGAGGCACAATTAGAAGTTGCGCGTGAACCCAGATTCTTAATCAAACGTGTCTAAGGCGAGCTGTTGAATCGAGTTTCACACTCAGCGCCGGAAGCGAGACAGCAAGTAAAGGATTGCCGACAAGATAACGCTGACCAGGATCGAAGTGCCGAGCGGAAAGAAGAAAGCGAAGTTTTTGCCGCGATGAGAGAAGTCACCGGGCAAGCGACCAAGAGTCAGGCCTAAACGGGCGGCCAGCATCACCGCTACGCCTGCCACTGCAAGCAGCAGGCCTATAGTCACAAGCGCTTTACCCAGTTCCGTCATGAAACGCCGTTTGTTCTCCGTCTCGGCTAGGATACAGGCTACGGGCAAGGCAAGAGTGCCGCCCCTTCTGGAGACGGAGCGATGCGGTTTTTGACCCTGTTGGGCGGCATATTTTGTGTAATCGTCGTACTGCTCGACGCCTTTCAAACCATCATTTTGCCGCGTCGTGCGGCCGGGAAATTGAGGCTCACCCGCCTCTTTTACGGCCTCACGTGGAAGCCATGGCGCTTATTTGCCAGCTTGTTCCGCAACCCTCGCAAACGAGAAACAGCCTACAGCTTCTACGGCCCGTTATCGCTGATTTTCCTGCTCGTGGTATGGGCAGGCGGGATGGTGATTGGGTTTGCGCTAATCTTCTATTCGTTCCGCAGCCCTTTCAACGACACGTTGCGAAAAGGTTTCGCGTCAGACCTTTACGTCAGTGGGACGACGATCTTCACGCTTGGCCTGGGCGATGTGACTCCGCAGAGTGAAACCGCGCGCGTCTTTATCATCCTTGAAGCAGGTACCGGACTGGGATTTCTGGCCGTAGTCATGGGTTATTTTCCCGTTCTCTATAGTGCGTTTTCTCGCCGCGAAGTTACCATTTCTTTGCTGGACGCACGGGCCGGCTCCCCGCCGACCGCCGCCGAGTTGATGAAACGTCATTCGTATCAAGGGGCCGAGCAAGCCTTGTCGCAGCTACTCGTCGAGTGGGAGCGCTGGTCGGCAGAACTGCTTGAGAGCCATATCTCTTATCCTCTCCTATGCTACTTCCGTTCGCAGCACACTAACCAAAGCTGGATCAGCGCGCTTACCGCAATTCTCGACACCTCTGCTCTGCTCATTGCGGGCGTTCGCGGACACGAAGCGCGCCAGGCACAATTGACATTCGCCATGGCGCGCCACGCCCTGGTCGATCTGGCGCAGATTTTCTCCCTCACTCCGGTGGAACAAGGCCCCGACCGGCTACCACCCGAACGCTATGAACAGCTTTACAAACTGCTCTGCGAAAGTGGCGTGAGTGTCTGCCGCGATGGGCGTTCATTTGAACGTCTACGCGACATGCGCGTGCTCTACGAGGGTTACGCCGATGCCTTGAGCCGCTACCTCCGCATGCCCTTGCCGCCGTGGATCGCAGACCAGGCGCACAAAGACAATTGGCTTGCGGTGGCGAAACTTCGCGCTCAAACGGAGGCAGCCAATCCACCCAGCGGCGACTCGCAAAACATCGCCAACCTGGTCGATCATCACCACGACTTCTAGATGCTAGGCGCTTCGAACTCACTGATATACTGCGCTATTGTAGGAACTTATCAAGCACCCGGAAAACATTTCTAACAACGCACTCGGGGAGAAAAAGCAACACCTGATCTCCTATAGACAATTTCGAGTAGCCTGTAAGAGTGACGCAGCAAACGTCGAAACCTATGAAACCGCCCGTCCTGGCGTCTGAACACCTATCCTTGAGCACTCCTCCGACCACCAACCGGCATCTCATTCGCTGGGTCGAGAAGATGGCCGACCTCTGCCGGCCTGACGCGATTCATTGGGTGGATGGGTCTCAGGCAGAATACGATTTCCTTTGTCAACGCCTCATAGATGCGGGTACATTCACGCGCCTCGATCAAACTCTCTGGCCAGGGTGCTACTATGCGCGCTCCGTACCGAGCGATGTGGCGCGCGTTGAAGATCGTACTTATATCTGTTCCCTCTCGCGCGATAGTGCAGGACCGACCAACAACTGGGAAGACCCATACGTGATGCGCCGCCGCCTTAAGCAACTTTTCAAAGGCTGCATGCAGGGACGCATTATGTACGTGCTTCCTTTCAGCATGGGCCCGGTGGGTTCACCGTTGTCTGGCATCGGAGTGCAGCTAACCGATTCGCCCTACGTTGTCGTGCAAATGCGTATTATGGCGCGCATCGGAAGTCCAGTTTTTGCCGAGATCGACAAGGACGAAAAGCGGGTTGTCCCGTGTATGCATTCGATCGGAATGCCGCTCAAACCGGGCCAGCAAGATGTGCCTTGGCCCTGCAATGACACTAAGTACATCGTGCATTTCCCTGAGACGCGCGAAATCTGGTCATACGGCTCCGGCTACGGCGGCAATGCACTGCTCAGCAAAAAGTGTTTCGCGCTCCGCATAGCCTCAAACATCGCTCGCGACGAAGGCTGGATGGCCGAGCACATGCTCATCCTCGGCGTCGAAAGCCCAGACGGCGAAAAAACATACTTGGCCGCAGCGTTTCCATCCGCGTGCGGCAAGACTAACTTTGCCATGTTGATTCCGCCCCCGAGCATGCCCGGTTGGAAAGTTTCTACAGTCGGCGACGATATTGCTTGGATTCGGCCCGATGCCAGCGGTCGTCTACGCGCCATCAATCCTGAATCTGGTTTTTTTGGTGTGGCTCCCGGCACCAGCGTTAAGACCAACCCCTCGGCCATGGCTGCCCTTTCGCGCAACTCTATCTTCACTAACGTCGCGCTCACGCCGGAGGGCGGCGTGTGGTGGGAAGGCATGACCGACACACCGCCGGCGGAGTGTCTCGACTGGCGCGGAGAACACTGGACGCCGGCTATCGGCAAGAAAAATGGCACCACTGCGTCGCACCCCAACGGCCGCTTCACTGCCCCCGCCGCGCAGTGCCCCACCATGGATCCCGACTGGGAATCGCCCGACGGCGTGCCCATCAGCGCGATCATTTTCGGCGGTCGCCGCTCCACTACGCTTCCGCTTGTCTACCAGGCATTCAACTGGTCGAGTGGGGTTTATATCGGCGCGACCATGGGGTCTGAGACGACGGCGGCGGCCGCAGGTGCAGTGGGGAAAGTGCGCCGCGATCCCATGGCGATGCTGCCTTTCTGCGGTTATCACATGGGCGATTATTTCCGGCACTGGATCAAGATGCAGCGCGGCCTTGATGTCACTCCGCGCATCTTCAATGTCAATTGGTTCCGCAAAGATGAAACCGGCAATTTTCTGTGGCCCGGGTTCAGCGAAAACATGCGCGTACTGCGCTGGATCATAGAACGCGTCAAAGGCCACGGACGCGGGCGCGAAACACCCATCGGTTGGGTCCCTCGCTACGAAGATCTCGATTGGAACGGCCTTGCTTTCTCACGTGCTGCATTTGATGAATTGATGGCTGTGGATCGAGCCGCCTGGCGCAAAGAAGTTATCGGCCATGAGGAACTCTTTATCGAACTTCACGATCATCTCCCTCCTGAAATGATCTATGAGCGCGAACTGCTTATTTGCAAGCTTTAACGACGACCCGGAGCTTGCAAAAAACGTGCACATCGCCGCGCCGCGCCGCTAAACTTAGGCCTCAAAAGCTTTCCCCGGATTCGCATATAAGCGCGTGACGCTGCGGTCGATGTCATTCAACGTGACGTTTGCTTCAAAAAGAGTTCGCATTTCGTGCGTGTTTTTGCTCCGTTTCCGTTATAGTTAGTAGTTCAGCACCACCCCCACATGACTTGGCGCGCGATGCCAGGCCTATCCAAATCCGTTGGCGATGCAGATTTCAAAGCGCCTGGTATTTGTGTCCTTGCTGTTTTCAGAAAATATAAAGAGCCGACCAACGTTCATTGAGAAGGTAGCCATGAAAACATCGGATCGTCGTCTCAGCATTCCGCAGCAACAAGGTCTCTATCATCCACGCAATGAACACGACGCTTGCGGCATGGGCATGGTCGCCAGCATTCGCGGTGAAAAGAGTCACGACATCATTCGCAAGGGTCTCGAGGTGCTCATCAACCTCACGCATCGTGGTGCTTCAGGTTGCGATCCTGAGACGGGCGACGGCGCGGGAATTCTGATCCAGATCCCGCACGTCTTCTTTGCGCGCGAATGCGGCGAGCTGGGCATGCAACTTCCCGATAGCGGCGCATATGGCGTGGCCATGGTTTTCCTTCCCGTCGACAAGCACAGCCGCTTGCAGTGCGAAGGTATCTGCGAACGCATCGCGCAGGAAGAAGGCCTCAAAGTTCTTGGCTGGCGCGATACGCCGGTGAATGGCGATGCCATCGGTCGCGAAGCACGTGCCTCACAGCCTTATATCGAGCAATTTTTCGTGCAGCGCCCTGAAGCTCTTGACGAGGACGCATTCGAACGCCTGCTCTACCTCGTTCGCCGCCGCACTGAGAATGAAATGGCCGCATCTGAGATTGAAGGCAAGGATCATTTCTATGTCCCCTCATTCTCTTGCCGGACGATCATCTACAAGGGCCTGATGCTCGCGCCGCAGATTGAAAAATTCTATTTCGAACTAGCGAATCCGCTGGTTACAAGCGCGCTTTGCCTGGTGCATCAACGTTTCTCCACCAACACATTCCCTAGTTGGAAGCTGGCGCATCCGTATCGTTACGTGGCGCATAACGGCGAAATCAATACCATCCGCGGCAACATCAGTTGGATGAACGCGCGTCAGTCGGTACTGTCGAGCCCGTTGCACGGCGATAGCATCGGCAAGCTGTTCCCCGTTATCTCGCCCGAGGGCAGCGACTCCGCAGCTCTCGATAACGCAGTGGAATTCCTATTTCAATCGGGCCGTTCCCTGCCCCACGTCATGGCCATGCTGATCCCCGAGGCTTGGTCTGGCAACCCGGACATGGATGAGGAGAAGCGCGCCTTTTACGAGTACCACGCATCCTTGATGGAGCCGTGGGATGGCCCCGCCGCGATCGCTTTCACCGATGGCCGTGTCATCGGCGCAACCCTCGACCGTAACGGACTGCGACCCGGTCGCTACATCGTCACCAAAGATGACCTGGTGGTGCTCGCCTCGGAAGCGGGTGTGCTTGAAGTGCCTGCCGAAGACATACGCAAGAAGGGCCGCTTGCAGCCAGGCCGCATGTTCCTGGTCGATACCGTGCAGAAGCGCATCATCTCGGACGCAGAAATCAAAAAGACACTGGCCACGCGTCAACCCTACACGCAATGGTTGCGGGAGCAGCAGGTCACGATGGATATGCTGCCGGAGCCTTCGCGCGTCATTGCATCGAATCCTGAAACACTGCTGCGCCGCCAGCGTGCATACGGCTACACCGAAGAGGACCTGCGCATCCTGCTTGGCCCTATGGGCGCACGCGGCGAGGAGCCGATAGGCTCAATGGGCACCGACGTTCCGCTGGCATGCCTCTCCGACCGTCCGCAACCGCTCTTCAATTACTTCAAGCAACTGTTCGCCCAGGTTACGAATCCGCCGATCGACCCCATTCGCGAAGAGCTGGTGATGTCCCTCATCAGCTACATCGGCACAGAGCGCAACATCCTCAACGAAGCGCCTGAGAATTGCCACACGCTGAGGCTGCCGCATCCAATTCTTACAAATCGCGATCTCGAAAAACTGCGCCGCGTCTCTTCGGGCGATTTGCTTGCGACTACGCTCCCTGCGCTTTTTCGTGCTGCGGATGGTGAAGCCGGCCTGCGTCATTCGCTCGACGATCTGAGTGCGCGTGCTGCGCATGCTGTCGCATCAGGCTACACCCTGCTGATCTTGTCAGATCGCGGAGTCGACGCCACGTATGCGCCAATCCCAAGCCTGCTCGCCATGGCGGCCGTGCACAATCGTCTGGTCAAGGAAAAGACGCGCACGCAGGTTGCACTCATCATCGAGAGCGGCGAGCCGCGAGAGGTTATGCACTTTGCATTGCTCATCGGCTACGGTGCCAGCGCCATCAATCCCTATCTCGCCATTGAGACTCTGCACGATCTAAAGCGAAGCGGCTTGTTACCACCCAATATCACCGGTAATCATGCCGAGAAAAACTTTATCAAGGCCATCAATAAAGGCTTGCTCAAAACCTTCTCAAAAATGGGAATCAGTACGCTGCAAAGTTACCGAGGCGCGCAGGTTTTTGAAGCGGTCGGGTTGAACAGTCAGTTGATCAAGAAGTACTTTCCTGGTACCGCTTCGCGGATTGAGGGAGTTGGCCTCGACGTGCTAGCACGCGAAGCGCAACTCAAGCACACATACGCCTTCAAACCGCTCACTGAGTCCGAAACCGAACTGGTCGTGGGCGGCCATTATCAGTATCGCGAAGGCGGCGAATATCATCTCCTCAACCCACTGACCATCAGCAAATTGCAACAGGCGGTGCGGACCAACAGTCCCGCTACATTTCAGGAATACACCGATCTGCTTGACGAGCAAAATCGCAGCTTATGCACGCTGCGCGGCCTGCTGCAACTCAAGTACTCTAACAAGCCGCTTTCACTGGACGAGGTAGAACCGGCCAAGGAAATCGTCAAGCGCTTCACCACCGGCGCCATGAGCTTCGGGTCGATCAGCAAAGAAGCGCACGAGACCTTGGCGATTGCGATGAACCGCCTTGGCGGCATGTCCAATACCGGCGAGGGTGGCGAAGAGGAAGAGCGCTTTACCCGCGACCCCAACGGCGATCTGCGCCGCAGCGCCGTAAAGCAGGTGGCCAGCGGCCGCTTCGGTGTCACCACCAACTACCTCGTAAACGCCGACGAACTGCAGATAAAAATGGCGCAGGGCGCAAAGCCCGGCGAGGGCGGCCAGTTGCCCGGCCACAAAGTCGATGAAGTCATTGCTAGAACGCGCCATTCAATTCCTGGCGTAGGCCTGATCTCTCCTCCTCCGCATCATGACATCTATTCGATCGAAGATCTCGCGCAGCTAATCTACGATTTAAAGAACGTCAATCCGCGCGCTCGCATCGCCGTCAAGCTCGTCTCTGAAGTGGGTGTGGGAACAGTTGCCGCCGGCGTGTCGAAGGCTCATGCGGACGTGGTTCTCATTTCTGGCGATAACGGCGGCACCGGCGCTTCGCCGCTAAGTTCGATCAAGCACGCGGGTTTGCCCTGGGAACTTGGTCTCGCCGAAACGCAGCAGGTACTCTTGCTGAACGATCTGCGCAGCCGCATCAAAGTGCAGACCGATGGCAAGCTGCAGACCGGCCGCGACGTTGTGATCGCCGCATTGCTGGGCGCGGAAGAATTCGGCTTCGCCACCACTCCGCTGATCACGATGGGATGCATCATGATGCGCAAGTGCCACCTGAACACATGTTCCGTAGGCATCGCAACGCAAGACCCGGTCTTACGCGCACGCTTCACTGGCCAGCCCGAACACGTCGTTAACTTTTTCTTCTTTATTGCCGAGCAGGTTCGCGAGCACATGGCCAAGCTCGGCTTCCGCACGATGGATGCGATGGTAGGTCACGTTGAAAAGATCGATGCCGCTGTCGCCGACACGCATTGGAAAGCCAAGGGCATCGACCTTTCCTCGATCCTCTACACCCCTACATTGCCCTCGCGTGTCGCGCGGCGCAAGATGCAGGCACAGGACCACGGGCTCGATCAGGCCCTCGATCACGCACTGATCGCCAAGGCTGCCCCCGCACTCGAATCGAAGACGCCGGTCACCGGCACCTTTACGATTCGCAATGTACACCGCACCGTCGGCGGCATGCTTGGCGGAGAGATTGCGCGTCGCTACGGGTCGCCCGGCTTGCCGGACGGCACCATCCACTTCAAGTTTGAGGGCTCAGCGGGTCAGAGCTTTGGCGCATTCGTTCCTAACGGCGTGACGCTTGAGCTCGAAGGCGACAGCAACGACTACCTTGGCAAAGGTCTATCGGGTGGCCGCGTCATTGCTTATCCTCCAAAGACGTCGAGCTTCTTGCCGGAGGAAAGCATTCTGGTTGGGAATGTCGTGCTATACGGCGCCACTAGCGGTGAGGTTTTTCTGAATGGTATTGCAGGGGAGCGCTTTGCGGTGCGCAACTCTGGGGCAACCGCCGTCGTTGAGGGCGTCGGCGACCATGGCTGCGAATACATGACTAACGGGACCGTCATCGTACTTGGCGCAACCGGGCGCAACTTCGCTGCCGGCATGAGCGGCGGACGCGCCTTTGTCTTCGACGATCAGGGCGACTTCACTTCGCGACGTTGCAACAAGTCGAGCGTAGACCTCGAGCCTCTTGTCACCGACGAGGATGTGGCCGAAGTGAGAGGTCTGCTTGAGCGCCATCGCGATTTGACCGGCAGCCCGCGCGCGGCATGGATTCTGGAACATTGGGCAGATGCACAGCCGCGTTTCATTAAAGTATTCCCGCACGAATACAAGCGAGTTCTGGGAGTAGCGCGCGTCGAAGCAGTTTACGTTTCTCCAATCAATTCGACGCCGTTATTAGCGGCAACCGCAGAGGTGCAGCATGGGTAAGGTGACTGGGTTTCTCGAGATCGAACGCGAACAAGCCACTCGCCGCAAGGTTGAAGAGCGCATTCACGACTGGCAGGAAATTTACGAGCCATTGGCGGAAGACAAACAGCGCGAGCAGGGCGCTCGATGCATGGATTGCGGCGTCCCTTTTTGCCATACCGGCTGCCCGGTCAACAACCTTATTCCAGATTGGAACGACCTTGTCTATAACGGTCGCTGGGAAAACGCAATTCGCCGTCTGCACGCGACCAACAATTTTCCTGAGTTTACGGGGCGCATTTGTCCAGCTCCCTGTGAAGCGGCGTGCGTGCTCGCGATCAATCAGCCAGCGGTCTCGATCAAGCTTATCGAGCGCAGCATCGTCGATCGCGCCTGGGACGCAGGCTTCATTCATCCCGAACCGCCCGAGCACAATACCGGCAAGCGCGTTGCCGTTATCGGCAGCGGCCCCGCCGGCCTGGCCGCCGCACAACAACTGCGCCGCGCCGGCCACTCCGTTTCTGTCTATGAAAAAAACGATCGCATCGGCGGCCTGCTGCGCTACGGCATCCCCAATTTCAAGCTTGAAAAGCATCTCATTGATCGCCGGATACAACAGATGCGTGCCGAGGGTGTAACTTTCCTCACCAATGCGCATGTCGGCGGCAATGTTCCAGTTGAGGCGCTCACCAATCACTACGATGCAATCCTTCTTGCGGGTGGTGCTGAGCATCCAAGAGACCTCACAATTCCCGGCCGCGAACTCAAAGGCATCCACTTTGCGATGGACTTTTTGCCGCAGCAGAATCATCGTTGCGAGGGCGATCTAGTCGACGCTTCCACCACCATCCATGCTGAGGGCAAGCGCGTTCTCATCATCGGAGGCGGTGACACGGGCGCCGATTGCCTAGGCACCTGTCATCGTCAGGGCCCCAAGAGCGTTCACCAATTTGAAATTATGCCCCAGCCGCCAGAGCAGCGCGCAGTGTCGACTCCATGGCCCATGTGGCCGCTCCAACTCCGCACCGAAGGCGCTCACGAAGAAGGCGGCACTCGCGGATGGAGTATCAACAGCATCCAATTCACCGGCGATGAAGAGGGCAATGTTAAGCAGTTGCACGCAGTTCGTGTTGGGCCGCCGCCAAAGTTCGATTTGATTCCGAACTCCGAATTCACCCTCGACGTAGATCTCGTGCTGCTCGCAATGGGCTTTCTCGGCCCGGTGCGTAATGGCATGATCGAACAGTTCGGTGTAGCTGTCGATCAGCGTGGAAACGTTGCAGCAAATGCCGAATACATGACGTCGGTCGACGGGATATTCGCCGCCGGAGACATGCGCCGTGGTCAATCGCTGGTCGTCTGGGCAATATCCGAGGGCCGCAAGGCCGCAGCCGCTGTCGATCGCTATCTGGCTAATAAGGAAAGCACAATTCCACTACCACATCGGGTACATGCATCCTAGATCGAACGCCTAAGTCATTCTCGAAACGATTATTGAACTCCGTAGCTGAGGTGGCTCGCAACTTGAGCCACCTCGAGTTATTTCAGGATGGTTCTAACTGCTTCGTCAGCCACAGTCTTCTCATACGTAAAAGTCGAACCATACACTGAATTTGCGCATCTCACCGAATAGAGGGTGCATGTCCAACTTAGCGAGGCGCAATTGTGAGTACCTCAAAATCTGACGCGTTAGTGGTCTTCGGCGTGACAGGAGATCTAGCTCACAAGATGATCTTCCCTGCTCTCTATGCAATGGCCAAGCGGGGTACCCTGACGGTGCCGGTCATTGGCGTTGCATTTCCAAAATGGAGTATGGCGCGACTGCACCGACGAGTTAAAGACAGCATTAAACGCTCAGGCCGTGTTGATAATCAGCGTGCGCTTCGGCACTTGTTGAACAATCTCACATATGTGAGCGGCGATTACAATAGCGCCGACACGTTTGCATCCATCAAGGTCGCACTCAAAAATGCGAAGCGGCCTGCCTTTTACCTCGCTATTCCGCCCGCCCTCTTTGAAACAGTGATCAAAGGTTTAGGCGCCGCAGATCTCGCAAAGGATGCGCGCGTGATCGTTGAAAAGCCTTTTGGGCGCGACCTACCCACAGCCCGACAACTGAATCGCGCCGCCCGCTCCGTCTTTCCAGAAGACTCGATCTTTCGCATCGACCACTTCTTAGGCAAAGAAGCGATCATGAATATTTTGTATTTCAGGTTTGCAAATTCATTCCTCGAGCCCATCTGGAATCGCAACTATATCGCAAGCATTCAAATCACCATGTCTGAGGATTTTGGCGTAGGAGATCGCGGTGCGTTCTACGAAACCGCTGGTTGTCTGCGCGATGTTATTGAGAATCATCTCTTTCAAGTTATCGCTCTGCTCGCCATGGAACCACCGGGGGGCAGAGACTTTGGCGCCGTACAGATAGAGAAAGCAAAAGTTTTCAAGGCCATGCGCCCGCTTGCGCCCGACGATGTTGTTCGTGGACAGTATGCGGGCTATCGCAGCGAACCCGATGTGGCTAAAAGGTCCGACGTTGAAACATTTTGTGCGCTGCGTCTCTTCATTGACTCGTGGCGCTGGGAGGGCGTGCCCTTCTATGTCCGCTCGGGCAAGTACCTGCCTGAAACTGCGACCGAAGTGCTGGTTGAATTGAAGGCCCCACCGCAGAGACTCTTCGCCGACTCGTCGCCCAAGAATGGCCGCACCAATTACATCCGTTTTCGCCTCTCACCGAACTCTGCTGTCGCATTGGCAGCCCGCGTCAAACACCCTGGAAAAGATTTCGTCGGCGATCAGCGCGAACTTTACCTGCTCGAGCAGCAACCCGGCGAGGAGGCTCCTTACGAACGCCTCTTGACCGATGCAATGATGGGGGACGGCGCTCTCTTCACGCGCGAAGATGCGGTAGAGGCAGCTTGGGCCGTGGTCGAGCCTGTATTAAAGCGCCACCACCGCGTACGCCCGTACAAGCGCGGAACGTGGGGACCAAGGGACGCAGACAAGCTCATCGCAAAAGATGGATCCTGGCATAATCCGTAAAGCGTTTTTGTGCGAAACATTCGGAGTCACGGTAAGCGTGCGACTGCTATGCCAAAAGCATCCCTAAGTCGATGGCCTCGCCTATTCTTTAAGGCCCTTGGACCAGGTGTCATCACTGGCGCCGCCGATGATGATCCATCCGGCATAGCGACTTATTCCATCGCTGGCGCACAGCTGGGAACAACTCTGCTATGGACCGCGCTCATTACCTATCCATTGATGGCTGCAGTCCAGATGATGTGCGCACGAGTCGGAATGGTCACTGGTATGGGGATGGCTGCGAGCCTCAGGCGCCGCTTCCCTGCGTGGCTGATTTTCATTTTTGTCTGCGCGCTCCTGATTGCCAATACCATCAACATCGCCGCTGACCTGGCAGGGATGGCGGACGCGGCTGAGATGCTCACAAGAATCAACTCGCGATTTTTTGTACTGGCTTTTGCGCTGCTGATTTCGTGGGCCACGGTAAAGCTTCGCTACCAACAGATTGCAAGTGCGCTCAAGTGGCTTGTGCTCGTGCTCTTTGCATATCCACTTACCGCATTTGTGGTGGTCACTGATTGGCATCAGGTGCTGCGCGCAACGTTCATTCCCAGCATGCCGCACACCCGGGATGAGTGGTCTACACTTGTCGCGATCCTTGGCACCACGATCAGCCCTTATTTGTTCTTTTGGCAAACCAGCCAGGAAGTTGAAGAACAGAAGGCCGCAGGCCAGAAAACTGTTGAATCACGAAAAGGGGCAACGCCCCAGGAATTATTGTTGCGTCGAGTCGATGTCGGCGTTGGTGCGTTTTTCTCGAATCTGGTAATGTACTTCATTATTCTTACGACGGCCTTTACGCTGAACCGGCATGGCATCGTGAACATTGAAACGTCGAGGCAAGCAGCCGAAGCGTTACGCCCCCTCGCTGGTAATCTAGCCACCACACTGTTCACCGTGGGTATCGTTGGGGTTGGCTTTCTGGCCATCCCCACACTTGCAGGTTCTGCGGCTTATGCCTGTGCTGACACATTCAAATGGCGACAGGGGCTGGATAGAAACTGGAAACGGGCACGTTATTTCTACGCGATCATCTTGCTTTCGACGGGCGCCGCGGTGTGCCTGAACTTTGCCGGAATCAATCCAGTCAAAGCGCTTTATTGGACAGCCGTCATCAACGGATTGCTTGCGCCATTTCTTCTAGTAGCCATTTTGATCGTGGCTTCAGACAGGAAGCTGATGGAGTGGCAGCCGAGTTCTCGCATTGGACGAGTTCTCGTTGCCATTGCCACTGCGGCAATGTTCATTGCAGGCGTCGCGATGTTTGTTGTTTGATCTACACGTCCAGCGCTTTGTTTCTATCCACCCGCACGGCGTGATTTGAAATACTTCCACAAGGTATAAACTGCGCCAACCGCAATGAGGCCGATGTAGGTCCACAGAATTACCGAGGACCAGCCTTTGAGATCGCGTTGCCAGAGCGTTATCACTCGTCGCCCGTAGGTGTAACCCAGCCAACCGACGAAGCTGTAACGAATGGCGCGCGCTACCCCGTACGAGAAGAAGAACCGGCCACGTGTCAATCCCAGTGCCCCTGCGGCTAATAGAAATGGCAACAGAGGAATGGGCGGCGGCAGAATGGCCGCAATGCCCAGTGACAACATCCCATTGCGCTTCACCCATCCGGTTATGCGGCGCACAAAGCGCCCACGCCCAAGCTTCTCGATTGCCGCATTCCCACCCTTGAGTCCCGCGGCCCACGTAAAATAGCCCCCAATCAGTGAGCCCGCAATCGCCCATGCGACGAACGATATCGGCATCGCAATCGATGTGGACCGCTGAGCAGTTAGCAGCAAGAGCAGCAGGTCCGTGCTGCCGGGAAGCGGAATAGGAATCAGCGACGAATCGATGATCGATACGCAAAAAAGACCGAGACCGCCCAGTTGCATGAGCCAACGCAACAGGTGCGATGAGGATTTCGATTTTGTCCCGGGCACAAGATTTTGGCCCGACTGAATGAGAAAATTCAAGCTCGCCTCGAAGCTGCCAGGATGCGTCTGGTTAATATCACTGTTAAAGGGCTCTTCAACTAACGAATATGTCAGGCTTGCGTTAAGCGACCGATTCAAAAGACTGGCCTGTGATCACCCCGCGCACCGAGAATCGCATCGGGCTCAAGTTGCTCCATGGGTCGGTGCGTATTTCAACAGTGCCTGCAATGCCGATTCGATCTTTCGCGCACACTTTTGCAATCTACTAAATCAAACGCGGCGTTGACTAAAGCAATATGCGAAAACGCTTGCGGAAAATTGCCGAGAAGCCGTCTGCTTGATAGGTCGTACTCCTCCGACAATAGCCCCAGATCATTCCGAAGATTGAGCAGCCGTTCGAACAACGCAATTGCCTCCTCACCGCGCCCAATCGCTTTGAGGCCGCTCACCATCCAGAAGCTGCATGCCAGGAACGCGCCTTCGCCGCCAGGAAGTCCATCCGCAACCTTTACGGTGTCGTACCGCAGTACCAATCCGCCCGGCATCAATTCGCGCTCGATAGCCTCCACCGTTGCCTTCACGCGCGGATCGTTGCCCGGAAGAAAGCCGACCAGTGGCATCAACAGTAGCGACGCATCAAGATTCTCAGACCCGTAAGCCTGCACGAAACAGCCCCTTTTTTGGCTAAATCCGTTACGGCAAATCTCAGAGTGGAGTTTGTCCCGTAGAGTCTTCCATTTTTCGACGGGTGCTTCGTAACCGAGTTGCTCTGCCAGCAGCACCGCTCGATCAAATGCAACCCATGCCATCATCTTCGAGTAGGTGAATTGCTGAGGGCCGCTTCGCGTTTCCCAAATGCCCTGGTCCGGTTCCTGGCATATTGTTTCTAAATGTTTCAGCAGCAAGACCAAGACACGAAAATCCTCTTGGCGGTGCCGCCCAATCTTAGGCTGCGCGTGGAAAAAGCAATCCAGCATCTCTCCATAAATATCCAGTTGCACTTGCATCGCGGCCGCATTGCCGATTCGTACGGGGCCCGAATTTTCATAGCCGCAGAGCCAACCTGCCTCCCACTCCTGAAGCTGACGTTCCCCTTTGATGCCGTACATAATTTGAACCTGGTCAGGACTACCTGCCAGCGCACGCAACAGCCAATCCTGCCATGCAGCGGCCTCTCCAAAATAGCCACTATTTACAAGTGCCAGAAGCGTAAAGGTGGTATCGCGCAGCCAACAATACCTGTAGTCCCAGTTCCGCACACCACCGATCGACTCAGGCAGCGAAGTGGTAACCGCTGCGACAACTCCGCCCGTAGGCCGATAGGTGAGGGCTTTAAGTGTAATGAGCGACCTCTCGACTGCGAGACGATACTCCCCTTCGTATTTGAGCTTTCCGCTCCAGCCTTGCCAAAAATCCTGAGTCTTTTTCAGAGCTACCCATACGTCGGTCTGCTTCGGATCACGCTCATACGAAATGCCGTACGTGAGTGAAAACCAGGCGCGTTCACCTTCGCGAACGGTAAATCCCGCAACGGTCTTCAGATTCTCGCCGCACACCCCTACCGACGCGTGCAGGACTGCCAGGTTTGGGCCGGCGATGGCACGAATCCCGTCCTCGATACGTGTGACCCATGGAACCGTTCGACCGTAGTCGAACCGCAACGCCAATTCCATGCGGAACGCCGTTTCTCCTCGAAGGCCTTTAATGATGCGAACAATCTTCGAGTGCTTGTCGCGAACCGGCATAAAATCGATCAGCAGCGCAGCTCCGTCTGCGTGCTCAAAGGTGGTTTCGAGAATGAGTGTGTGATCGCGATATTGATGTGTGGTGCGAAAGTTCTGCATGCTTGGCGAGATCTTCCAATAGCCGTTTGCTTCGCTCCCCACCAGAGCCGCAAAGCAAGCTTCGGACGAAAAATTTGGCCAGCACAACCAGTCGATGGAGCCATTGTGATCTACCAGTGCGCCGGTCTCACAATCACCGATGAGGGCATAATCTTCAATTCTTGCGGTCATGTTTATCCTGTGGTTCGTCATCGTTCCGCATAAGCGCAAAGCCGCTCGGCCATTTGTTTGGATGCAACAACGGCAGCAAAAAGCTCAAGCTTCGCAGGCAAGTCAGAGGATAGCTAAAGAGGACGGCCGCGAAAAAGATAGACAAGCTCAATAAGCAGAATCATGACGACTGTGGCTTCAAGAAAAAATGCGCGGCTCTGGTTGAACTGGTCAACCATATAGTTGTAGAGATCTTCGGCCGTCTTCACCTTTCGCGCAACCAGGTCTTTGTAGTCGGGAACGCCAACCTTAGCCGCAGCGAGCTTGTATAGGCGCGCAGCAAACATGTCGCTGAGAAACTTGATCGCGTTATCGGCACGCTCGGTTAATTCTGCGACATCGAGCAAAACCGTGTGTAGGTTTGAAGCGGATTTGGCCAGCCGCCATCGAGCCAGCACGCCCATTTTGCGGTCTAACGTATCGTAAACGCTATCCAGAATACCGGTCAGCAACTCATCGTAATGGCGAAACGCAAGCAGCTGAGAATTCGCATATTCCAGCAGCTGGATCGCGGTCTCGGCACCGACTGTACTGTCGTAAAGGAACGCAGCATTCCAGCCGATTACCGTCATGTCGTTTGAGTAGTAGGAAATTTGCGATTGCAGCACTTCAGCGCATTCGCCTGGAGACAACTGAAGACGGTCCCCTCGAACCACTTGCGCAATTTGCAGGCTGTGATCGCGCGTCAGATCGGCAGCCGTTGGCATTGCTCCGGCTTCGCGCACGTGAAAGATGAAGTAGTCTTCACTAAGCCAATTGGGATAGGGCTTGACCATTGCAGTCGCGGCGCGCTGCATGGTTCGTCGCACGATCGGTTCTGCGCGCGATGCAAAATCCACGTCCCATACCCACCTGCTCGCTAGATTGACAAGACCATCCCAATCGCCGGAAAACGGCAACTGATAAACGATGCTGACCACGCCGTAGTCGTAATATTTGATCTCACCTTCAAGGCGCTCGCCGCTCTCCAGCACGAGTGGCTCAAGCGCTTCGACGACGGGCGGCCTCTGGTAGCGCACATAGGCGGGCGCCAAATGCTTCATGCTCGGCTGCTTCACCGTACGTGCGTTGATTGTCTGCTGCAGCACGTCAAGGCGCAGCTCTTCACACACATCAAACTGAATGAGTACGAGAACTGAGCCGCGGAGCGAAGCGACCGACGAGATAGATTCGAAAGCGACTGGCGAAATAGGTTCGGCGGTAGACATTTATGTTCGGATGGTAACGCATCCACCCGGGTGTCGACTGCCTCAATGCGTTTCAATAGCGCAACTCTAAAGCACCGCGCGAACCAATCGACGAACAGCCTCCGTAGTCATGCCGTAAACGATGTGGGCTGCGAACGGCGTAGCCAAGGCTGACACCGGCTGTTTGTCCGATGCCTCCGACAGGTGCAACGCGGGAACTGCGAATAAGTCTGCGCCGGTAAACAACGCCGAACCAAACGCAGTACCGAATCCAGCTCTGATCGCCGGCAAGCCTTCGGCGAGCGCACCATAGAGGGCACCCATAATTGCACCGAAAGCGTAGTGAACGACTGGACCGCCCTTCTCTCTGCCTTCATGCGACAAGTGCTGTCCGCCCGTCACTGTAGAGACGATTGCATCCGCCGCTTTCATCGTAGCGTCATCCTTCGGCTCTTGGGTCTCTTCCGATTGTCCGCGGTTCGACGACGCTTGCTTTCCTTGAACAGCCTCTTGCAGTTTCGGACCTACACCTGCCATGAACTGATTCATGACCCATGACGCTACCAAGCCGCCTGCGATGCCCGCTACGATGCCACTCGCTATGTGAGTTCCATTCCGCTGACTCATACCACTCCTCTTTCATTAGACTTTCTTTGAGCTAAACGACGATGCTTAATGACTTATGCCGGCAGTTCCCCAGAACTTGGAAATTTATGCAGCCCTCTTCCTATATCGCCGTCATACTTTACGGTGCTCTTGAATAATTCGTACCGCCCATCATTGAACTGCTTCCCGTGGGCGCGCAGATCAGTCATCTGCCTTTCATCAAGCGGATGGAAGTTACGAAGAATTTGCAGGTTCTGATCGAGGACGGCCATTGAGTCAATCCCAGAAATCGTGGTCGACACGCCCTTAACACTCATAGCATATGAGAGCGCTTCAGTTGGCGTCAGCGCACCCTGAACTATCGACTCTCCCGACCCGCCCATACTCTTCATCGAAAAGACCGCCATGCCCTTTTTGACAGCGACCGGAAGCACCTCATGTTCAAAGGAACGATAACTCGGGTCGAAGGCATTGATCGGCATCTGTACTGTGTCGAAAGCAGATCCCCGGCTCAACATATCGAGATGAATCGATGGATCCTTGTGGCCAGTGAAACCGACGTACCGCACCTTCCCCTGTTGTCTGGCTGTCGCCAGTGCCTCGATAACTCCATCCTGCTGATAGGCTAACTCGGGGTCATTGTAGTAGATGACTTCGTGCACCTGCCATACATCAAGGTGGTCTGTCTGCAACCGCTTCAGCGACTCTTCAAGCATACGCATGGCAACGTCTTTCTTACGGCCATGCGTACATACCTTACTCATTAGAATGGCACGGTCGCGTTTCCCTTTGAGCGCTGCTCCGACCGAACTGTTTAACGTCGTCGCTGCTTCCTTTTTGCTGCGCAAGTTGTCCGAGCTGCACTTCGGCGGTTCCGCCTTGGAGTGCTTCGACTACAAACTTCTTGTCGCCTGCAGCGCCCTGTCCCGAGGACTGGCCAATAGCGAGCGGCGCAGTACACAACATGCCCACCCCTAAAATGCAAGCAGCTTTATGCGCAAACCGATGTGAATTCAAAGTAACCTCCCAGTTAGCGTGATGTTTTGCTAACTCAATTGGGATGCTGGCCCTGGGGCGACTAGTTGCTCTGCTATGTCGCTTGAGGCGCGAAATCGTTTCCCTTACCCTTTTACTTGAACGGAATGCTATCGTGAAACGTGCCGAAGCGAGCTTTGACATCAAACACGACAGTGGCTTTGAAATTTCCAGGTCCAACGATAACTCTTCTTGCAGGTTGAGCATGCTGTGCGCCTTTAACATATGAAGATTGGAGTCATCAGCGACACCCACGGCCTTTTGCGCCCCGTGGTCGCACCGGCGCTAGCGGGCGTCGAGCGCATCTTTCATCTTGGTGATGTGGGTGACGCATCCATTCTTAAAGCTTTAAAGCAGATCGCTCCGGTCACAGCGGTGCGCGGCAACGTGGACAATAACGGACCATGCAGCCGCTTACCTGAGACGGACGTGCTGCTGATCGAAGGCCATTACATCTACATGCTTCACGATGTGGGCACGCTGCACCTCGATCCGGCCGCTGCGAAATTCAGTGCTGTACTGTATGGCCACTCGCACAAGCCGCTGATAGAGAAACGCAAAGGCGTACTCTACTTCAACCCAGGATCGTGTGGGCCGCGGCGCTTTAATTTGCCGGTCACCATCGGCTTTCTGACCTTTGAAGAGAGCGGCGTCACTGCCCAGTTGATCGACCTTTCAACCTATGCTTCGTGACGCCGTCTTGTTTCATTCCCCTTTATTGTGAAGGCGTTTTATTCCCCTTTATTGTGAAAGCGCGAAACACCCACGTAAAACGTGTTCGCATCGGTGCCCGGATTGTGCAGACTTATATTGCCGTTTGACAGGTGCTGATAGCGATAGCCAATCGTCCATGCCTGATTACGGTGGCGAAAGACGTTGATTCCTGCGCCATAATCGACGCTGTACATCCATCGCGAACCTTGCGGGCTGAGTACGCGATCCATGAAGTAGATAAAGCCACCATCGCCTGAAAAGAACGGCTGCACCGTTTTGAGCGGTAGAAAACCCCACTGAAATCCGACCGGACTCACACCGCTGCCATAGACCCGCTTGCGCTGGTTATAGAGTGTGGCGACTGGAGCTTTGCTGGGCGTGGCCCAATCAATCATCGCCAGCGCGGTCAACTCAGGCGAATAGCGAAGCGCCCACGCGTTGTTGTGGCGATACAGTTCATAGGAATAGCGTAGGTCGATGGGCATGTATTTCACATCGCCTTCGTAGCCCCAGAGATGCCCACTCATCAACGACATGCCCCACCACGCACCAAACTCGTGACGACCGCCGGGACCCTGCCAGGTCGATGGTGCGAGAGCCGCAGATCGAACCGTGGCCGCGCCAGGCATCGTCCCTCCGTCATTGCCGTATGCAGTCGCATGCTTCATCGCATCTTGAGTGCTGGCGGTAAGGCCTTCGCCAGGATCGCTCCAGAAGCTGTTGGCTTTGACAATGCGTGAGTCGCGATACCACGGCGGACGGAAACGCAGAATGTTGGCGAAACCCTTCGACGGAGCGAGGAACTGGTACATGGTCAGAAGCAGCGGATTGCGACTCTTTTCCTCGAGAGCGCGAATCGCATGCTTGTCGAGGTAGTCCTCAGCGACGTTCCAGCCAAGGCCACCGACGGGTGTAGTCACGAGCTCCACCCAACCAGTCTCGGTCGTAATCAGGCCGCGATCAAGGATGATGTGATCGCCGTTGTGGCCGATGCCTGCTTCGCCGAGTGGGCCGAGTTTCCACTCGAAGCTGTAGAACGTTGACCACGCCGTCGCGCGCAGACGGCTGCGCCAGTAGGGCCCGTTGTTGCCAAACTCGAGAGTCATACCCTTGGGATCGTTTTGGATCCAGATATTGTTGGTGATCGATCCCATCATGGGGTGAGCGATGTAATCGTCGACAAAAGGATTGTCATCTTTCCATTTGTCCCACTGCCAGCCCGCCGCTGAATTGATAGTCCGGTCCCACCACTTCCCATGCATCGTCTCCCAGCGATACCAGAACCCTGTATATAGATTTCCCCCATTATCGAAAGCGTTGAAGAGGAGCGAAGAGATGATCATCGGCTTCCAGTGCATGCGGCATTCGCGTGCATGAGTCTGGTCGTGAGGGCAATCCTGCAACTGAACATATGGACTACCAACATTCTTGGTCGGCGCCAAGCTGGACTCGAAGTCGGATTCCAATTGGTCTAATTGAGCCTTGCGAAATGCCGGCGAAAGGCGGCGGTCAGCTTCTGTCGGCACTTCTGTTGCGACTAGATCAGTCGTCAGGAACGCAGAAGCGCTCGAGCTTTCTTGAGGCTCGGAAGCTAAGGTGGGGACCAGTGCGGTCGCAGCGGGCAAAGGAGCTTCGGGCATGTCGGCTTGCGGTACTGGAGCGGCGAGCTGCTCTGGTAGTCCGGCAGGACTGATCGCGGTGGGGGAGCTGGCGCGCAGATCGGAGTCGGTCGCCTGGGCTTGCGCTGCAACAGCACATGAGACGTTGACTGCAACAAACGCCAGCGCTGTAACTGCGTGCTTAAAGCGCGACAATCTCTTGGCCTGCGAATGCTCTATTGATTGTCGATTTGTCGCGATCGCAGAGTCGGCAGTCCCGCTTCGCAATTCTTGCTGGTTAGAACGCATCCGGAAGAACTCTCCTACAATTGATTTTTTACATTGAATGACTAAGTTCGGTGTTTCAGAACACATCAAGGGAAGCTGGTCCTAGCCGCAATAGCCTTTGAGTAAGACATTGCAAGCTTAGGAAAGTATGGTTTTAAAGGCTGCGGAAAAACCCAATGATTGGCGCCTGGTAACAGGGCATGACTTCAGAAGTCGCAATAAAGCCAAATAGATCAATGGGCTTTTACCCCTTCGAATTTTAACCTTTTCCCGCCGCTTGTTTGAGCCGTGCCTATTCCAAAATTCGATGATTTTATCATCCAAGCAAAGAAAACCCCTTGCCATGCGCCGATTAGATGCAGAGCAGGAAAATCTCACGTAAGCCTCTCACCATAATTTCCAACGAAGCTCCCTAACGCATGCGGGGATTGACCCAACGATAAACAACGTCGGTCAGCAGATTGACCAGCACATAGGTCAATCCGATGGAGAGCAGGCAGCCTTGAACAAGGGCATAGTCGCGGTTTGAGATGGCGGTAACTACGAGTCGACCCAGGCCGGGCCAACTGAAGATCGTTTCCGTCACGATTGCGCCCGCCAGCAGCGCGCCAAACTGCAATCCCACCACAGTAATGATCGGCACCAGCGCGTTTGGCAGCGCATGACGCCAGACCACGCCGGCTTCACTCAGACCTTTGGCGCGGGCAGTTCGGATGTAGTCCTGACCGAGTTCCTCAAGCATGGCGGTGCGTACCATGCGGGTGAGGATCGCCGCTAGCGACGCGCCCATTGCGACAGATGGCAAGACAAGGTATGGCCAATTAATGCGTCCAACCCCTCCCCCATAACTAGCCCCGGAAACCGGAAGCCAGCCCAGCCGGATGGAGAAAAACAGAATCAGTACCGGCCCGAGAACCAGACCGGGCACGGACAGGCCGAACAGGCTGACCACTGAGAGCGTCTGGTCGATCCAACGGCCACGATGCACCGCCGCAAAAATACCGGCGGGCAATGCCAATGCCAGTCCTAAAACCAATGCTGTCAATGTGAGAGCAAGGGTAAAGGGATACCGCGCAGCGATCAGATGCGCCACCGTCTCATGCAAACGGATCGAACTGCCTAAATTGCCGTGAACTACGCCATTCCAGTAATGGACGTATTGCGTCAACAGTGGCTCGTCAAGGCCATATTGATGGCGCAAAAGCCCTAAATCGGCGGGTGTGGCACCGTCGCCCAGCATTTGCAGAATGGGGTCGCCCGGGACCAGGTGGATGAGCAGAAAGACGAGCGACACCACCAGCCAGACGACCGGCAAGGTGAGGGCGAGGCGAATCAGGATCTGCTTCATTGCTGACTTAACGATAAATCAGGCGCGAAGGCCGGTGACGAGGGTGGTTTAAGCAGGACCAAAACGAGTCAGAGACGTTTATCTGGGTGCAGACTGAACAAGGCTAAAAACCAAAAGGCGCTGGACGGCGGATCTCATCCGCGTTCAGACGCCTTGCCACTGACCTGTAAGAACCCAGAATGTCGGAAGGTTCGAGGAGCACGTTCTAGTTGCGCTGGTTGTATTTCCCGGCGCTACCGATTCCCAATACATTGTCGATACGGCGTTGGAAAGGGTCTGCGGACGAGTTCTTCGCGTCCTGGTTTCCACCGGACGATTCGCCGGAGGGCTGATTCATACTGGTGCCCTTCGTCTCGGCATCGACCATCGGCTGCAAGACCGCGACGAGATTCTCGACGCTTTCCTTGCGGACCCGCAGTTGCTCAAAACTTACCACGATTTCATTCAACTCGCTTTGCGCCGAATCGTAAGCTACTCGGTAAACGTCTTGGTGATCGTCTTGTTCCATGCTGTCTCCAAGTGCTTTTTGGCGGGTCGAAGCGCCCATACCAGCCATCGGCTCGTATGGGTAACCGCGATGATTCCGTTGCCTGAACTTCTGGTGATTGTTTACGGTCATCGTGATGCGCCAAACAATTGTGAATGCCGTTGCGATTAAGCGAAGATTCGCTGTAGCCGATCTCTTATTCCGCTGCGGAGTGGGCGTCGGACCACAATTCCCGAGTGCGCCTACGCCGCGTAGAGGTCGCGCGGGCAGTGTTAATTAAAACTGCCGGTTAAAGCGCCTTGGCTCTCGCGGGCCCACGCCCTGGCCCAAAGCCTGGTCGACGCGCCGCTGAAACGGATCGGAAGAGGAGCCATTAGTGGCTTGATACTGATATGTCGGTTGCTCTTCTGCAAGAGGGGCATCGGTTGACGCATCGGGTTGACCGACAACGGCAACTTCTTCCTCTGCTCCCAGTAATGGCTTGAGAGCGAGGACGACCTTTTCGATTCGTTCCTTACGGTCTCGCAGGTCCTCAAAAGCACCGAGAATCTGATTCAGTTCCGAATTCGCCGATTCGAATGCGACACGATAAACATCTCCAAGACCAGTTGGCTTCATACGATCTCCAGACGCGTAGGTTAGCATGAATCAATAACCTACCACGGCAATTCTGACTGCAACTATCATGCTATGACTTAGGAAACGCCCTCTTCGTCCGAACATATACACTCGCGCGCTCTCTGTGTTTACGACGCCACCCTCGGCAGTCGGTCACCCCGATGCATCCAATTGCGCGGCTTACAAATTTCTCTCCGATTACGCAAATCTCAACTCACTTAGATCGGCGAAAGCAGACCCTCCGGGCGCTGCTGCCATCCCCACAAAGCATCATCGATGCGCCGTTGAAACGGATCGGAAGATGGACTGCCGAAGAACGCGACCGGCTGCCGCAACGATTCCTTTGAAATCTCCGACGGCTTGGATGTCATCCCAACGGCAGCGTTTACTGGTTCACCAGCCGGTTCCGTGACTTGTAGGAATGATGCGGCAGGTTCGTATTCCTGCTCCGCCATTTTAGAGATGACGTCATCAGCTTCTGGTTTAGCGACGGAAGTTGCTACTTCAACGCCTTGAAAAGACCTTAAAGCGTCAACCACCTTTTCAATCTGCTCTTTTCTGAGGCGCAGTGTCTCAAACTCTTTGAGAATTCCACTCAATTCTGCGAATGCCTGGTCGTATGCGATTTGGTATGGTTCTTTTTTCATGGCAACCCCGGAAGCGTGGTCTTAGCACGAAAGTGTTACAAATTTAAACGCCGAGTAACAAGTTGACAAATTACTAACGTAACTAAATAAGAGAGCAAAGCGAACCTAGGTAGTCAACTGGTTCCAAGTTCAAATAAATAGGACGTTTACGGGGTTGTGACCTTGGATCGCCTTTCACGTGGATAAGATTGCTCAACAGCATCTCTCAACCGTTTCAATAAAAGTACGCTGGGGCCGTCGAGGCCATTTCTCGACGAACCCGTCCAGATCGGACCTTTAAGCTTTCCCTCTGGAGTGAAGGTATAGACCCTTAACTGGTCGTCCTCTTGCCCAAGTTCGGCTTGCCGCGCGGTGGAATTGTCCGCGACAGCCTGGGAGGGGTCACGACCGCCCGTATCACCGCCCAAGCCCGTGTGCCGCGAAGGGAATGTTGGCCCCTCCTCCCGTTGCGATTGGCGACTTTGCCCTTTGCGCACAGAAAACAGCAAGTCCGCCCGTTCCCGGTTATTTGTCAACTCGTAGCGATCCCATTCCCGAATGCCCTGCCGGACAAGGGCTACCACATCGCGATCAGACGGATAAGCATTGGGCCGGCGCAGGTCTGTCCCTTCCTCTTCAACATAGACGTATTGAGCGTTACCAAAAATGGCAGGCAAGGGGGAGGCGCTTTTCTTCGATTTCGCTGACGCTAGGATCAGCGCCGGGGCCAGAATAAAAATAATGGCGTGTAGCCTGTAGTCCTTCATGCGGGATGCCTCGATTCCCTCCTGCCGATTGCCAGTAATCTTGCTCAAGCGATCGACATCAGTTTAAGACTCTGAATGCAGCACCTCTATATTTTGGTCTGGATCGACTGCGTTTTCTGGAAAGGCTCAACGCGAATTTTGCTGATGCGGCGCCCTTCCATCTCTACGACTACGAGCCGCCGACCTACGAATTCAATGCTCTCGCCCTGCTCTGGTATGTGGCCAAGCCGCATGAGCAAGAATCCAGCCAGCGTTTCAATGCCACCTTCGCGCGGCAGGCTCCACTGCATCTGCGTTTCGAGATCGCGCAGGTTCGCTGCGCCATCGAGCAGCAAGGTGCCGGATGCGGTAGTCACGGCTGGGCGTGCGGGGTCGTCGAACTCATCTTCAAGCTCGCCCGTAAGTTGCTCGATGGCATCTTCGGCGGTGACCAGGCCTACGGTCGATCCGAATTCGTCAACCACGATCGCCATCTGCCTCCGTCGCTGTTGGAAGTCGCGAATCAGCGCGAGGGCGGATTTTGTTTCAGGAACGACCAGCACGTCACGCATCACCTGGCTCAGCTTCAGTTCAACGAACGGCGTTGCGAAGCGTGCTCCCGGGACGCCAGGTCTTGATGGCTCGACTGCCGGAAGCGACACGCCCATCTGCGAGTTCGGGTCTGTTTGTGTCGCCCTCGCTGTCAATGGCTGGTCAACTCCACGCTGTGCGACCGGGCGGAAGAAAATAAGACGGGCCAGGTCTTTGGAGTAGACGACGCCGACAATATGCTCTGGGCCCCGTGCCTCGTCGTAGACAGGAACGCGGGAGTTCATGTGTTCAATCACCCGCGCGCTGGCTGCTTCGATGGGCATGTTCGATGGCAATGAAAAGATCATCTGCCGCGGAGTCATGATTTCGCGCACCGAAACATCGTCCAGTTCAATGGCGCGGTGGATAAGCGTCTCTTGGAATTTCGGCAAAATTCCCGAACGCCGCGCCGCGCTGGTGATAAGTTTCAATTCTTCAGACGAGTGCACAGCGGACCGCTCAGTGAGGGGGATGTCGAATCCGCGAAGAATGATTGCGGCGGATTTTTTGAGGGTGTGCACCGCGGGGCGGGCCATGGCCATGAATATCAGCATGGGAGGCGCGACGGCCAGCGCCAGCGCCTCGGCGCGTCGCAGGGCTAGGGACTTGGGTACCAGTTCGCCGACCAACACGTGAAAATACGTGATGACCGCAAAGCCGAGAGCCACGGCCGTGGCAGCGGCGACATGCGCATAGGCGTGGGCATGCACTGAAGGCTGCGGCAACGCATCGAGCCAACTGAGAAAGACACCTGCAGCCAACGGTTCGCCTATCCAGCCGAGGGCCAGCGAACAGAGCGTGACGCCAAGCTGAACAGCGGGCAGAAAGTCATCGAGATCATGTTGCAGCCGGCGTACCGCGCGAGCCCCGGCAACTCCGGCCGCAAGCAACTGCTCGATGCGCGTGTCGCGAACACTGACCATGGCAAACTCTGCGGCCACAAAGAATGCGTTGGCCAAAATGAGCATGGCCACTGCGACAACCTGCAACAGAGGGAGACCGGGCATCTCGGTAGTGAGAATAGCATTCGGACCTTTGCAGGGCGCGGACCGAGGTCTATGCCATTCTGTTCAGAGTGTGCAGCTGCAAGTGGGCGGTTGCAATCAGGTTGAATGTTGGAACCAACCGCTAAGCGTTCGCGTATAGAGATGCAGCGGGGTACAAAATTAGTTAAAGAACGTGATCGGGTCAGAAGGGCCACGTTGCTGCCCATCGCTTATTGCCTACGTCACAGAATGGCATCGGCAGAGTGATCGACTTTTTTCGAGGGCTGCGGCTCTCTATCCGGGGAGGTATGAGTGTCAGCGGCGCGAAAAAGCAGAAAATTCTGGGTCTGGTTGAGTCTTGGCGTACTGCTGGTGGTGTTGGCCGTGGGGGGCTTCGCGATGCACTTGGTCAAGGGCACGCAGATCGATCCCAACAAGCTGGCTAAGGTGCAGCGCGGCGATGTAGCACGGTCGGTCGTCGCCACTGGCAAGATTCAGCCAATCACAAAAGTTGAGGTCAAAAGCAAAGCCTCGGGAATCGTTCAGAAGCTTTTCGTTGACATCAATCGCAAGGTGCATAAGGGCGAGGAACTGGCGCAGTTGGACCGGCAGGAGATTGAGGCCCAGGTTGAGGCCCAGCGCGCGCAACTGGGCGCCGCCGAGGCCAATGTTTCAACCTACGAGGCCAACATCGAACAAGACAAGGTGAGCGTGGCCGCTCCCGATTTGCCGATGTATAAGGCAACACTCGAGCGCAACCTGCAAATGCAAAAAGAAGGAATCGTCAGCAGACAGATACTTGACGATACAAATAAGGACTACCTCGCCGCGTTGACGCGACGTGACTTTGCCAAGGCTCAAGTTGGAGTTGATACGGCCAAGTTGAAGCAGGCCCGCGCCCAGGTACAGCAAAATGAGGCCGGCCTCAAGCAACTTGTTGAGCAACTCAGTTACGCCACAATCGTTGCGCCGATGGACGGCGTTATCCTGTCGCGCGACGTTGAAATCGGCGATGCGGTCAGTTCAATCCTGGTGCTTGGTTCGACGGCTACGCTGGTCATGACCGAGGGCGACATCAATCAAGTGTATGTGCAGGGCAAAGTCGACGAGTCTGATATAGCCCACGTCTACATGAGCCAGCCGGCAAGAATAAAAGTAGAAAGTTTTCGCGACCGGGTATTCAATGGCAAGGTCACAAAAATCGCTCCACTCGGCGTGGAAAAGGACAACGTCACCACCTTCGAAGTACGCGTCAGCATCGACAATCCCGGGGGCGAGTTGAAGGCCAACATGACGGCCAACGCAGAGATCCTGCTGGACGAGCACAAGGGCGTTTTGACCGTTCCTGAAAACGCCGTGAGTTATGACGGGCAAAAGAACGCCTTTGTCCAAGTGCCCGACAAGAGCCAGAAGGAAGGCACACGCAAGGTTACGGTTAAGGTCGGCCTCTCTAACGGCTCGGTCACTGAAATTGTGAGCGGGTTGAAAGAAGGCGACGAGGTCATGCTGCAGCAGTAAGGCGAAACCTTGGGCGGCAAACTGTTCAAGGGCGGACACCGGTGTTCAAAAGCGGTCACGGCAAGCAGGGGTAAGCCAACGCGGTGGAGTTAACTGCAGCGATCAATTGATTTTTAGCGAACAGTTTGGCACAGCAGATGCACGCAATTAAACACGGACACTGCCGTAACCGTATTTGAAACTTTCCCAAATAACACTGAATCGAGGAACACGATGAAAACTCTTTTGCTAGCGACATCCGTACTGGCTCTCGCGGCCATTCCAGCGCTTGCTACCGAGGCCACGTTTGAGCGCAACCTCACCGTGAACGGTCGAGTGGAGTTGTCTGTATCCACCGGATCGGGCAACGTGCACCTCACGCGCGGCTCCGATGATCGGGTGCACATTCATGGCAAGGTTAAGTCAGGTTGGGGGGGCAGTGATGCAAAGGTGCATGAGCTCGCCAACAACCCACCCATAGAGCAGACCGGGAACATCATTCGCATAGGCGCGCGTCACGAGAACCTGCACAACATCAGCATCGATTACGAAGTGGAGACGCCGGCCAATTCATTTCTCGAGGCCAACTCCGGTTCGGGCAATATAGTTGACGACGGCGTCGGTGAAAACGCCAAGCTCTCCACCGGCTCAGGAAATATTCATGCGACTGGCCTGCAAGGGGGATTCTCTGCCAATACCGGCTCCGGCGATATTTACGCCGAGCAATCGAGCGGGCAGGGGGATGTTAAAGCTCAAACCGGCTCAGGCAACGTTGAATTGCGCAATGTGCGCGGTGGCCTGCGCGCGGGTACGGGTTCAGGCGACATCAAGGTTGCTGGAACTCCGGCCAATCCGTGGCATCTCGAAACCGGATCAGGCAACGTTGAGTTCTGGCCGGGCAATAGTGGATTGACGCTGGATGCCTCGACCGGATCGGGGTCTGTCCACAGCGATAAGGAGATGCTGACTCAAGGATCGAACGACCGCCACCACATCACGGGCAAAATCAGCGGCGGCGGACCGACCGTTCGTATCGAAACCGGATCAGGCGACATCCGCGTGCATTAGTCTTCGGCGTCCTGCGCCGGGCACCCCAACAAGTTGTTCCTTGGGCGAGGCTCGTAATTCCTTCCGGGAGGGCCTCGCCTGCCTTTTTTACAAACTGTCTTTCTAGTCAAGAGTCTTACTCGGCGTTGCGGGAGTTAATTTCAACGCGGAAATTAGGTTTGTCTTTTTCTGCGGGGTCTGCGGTAAATGGCTGCTCGGTCTTCGCTGCATCGTAGTCGCGCCATAGCCACATCATCTCTTCGGGAAACTCTGCGGCACCCTGCCCAGAGTTATGAGTTCCCTTTCCAAAACTGAAATGAAAATCGTAGTCGCGCGTCTTGAGCGAATTCGCCATGCGGATATTGGCCATCGGCCAGCTCCCGTATTTCTGATTCTCCATGTCGTTGGCGCCATCCTGCACCCAGACGCGCAGGTTGCGTTTGGGCTCGCGGAGGATTTTCTCTGGATAATCTTGACCGCCATCGGGACTAGCCGCATCTTCCTTCCATTGAATACTGGTGAAACTGCCGATCCAGCTAATCACGCGGCTGAAGTATTCCGGCATCTGCCACGCGGCATTGAAACTGCAGATGCCTCCGGACGAAAGCCCGGTGATGGCGCGACTGTAACCATCTTTACGCAGATTATATTTCGCCCCGACATCGGCCAGAATTTCATCGCGCAAAAAGCGGGCGTAGCGGTCGCTCACAGTGTCGTAGAGAGTGCTGCGCATCGAGTCTTTCAATGTGCGGCCCCACTTGTCGGAGTAGGCCTTTACAAACTTGTAGGTCGGCGTCCCCGGTGCGTCTGCGATGTCTCCCGGATTGATGAACACACAAATCATCACCGGAATTTTCTTTTGCGCAATCAGGTTGTCGATCACGTTGAGCGTGGGGTTGTTGCCGTCGCGCGACGTGTAGCCACCGCCATCTTGAAAGACCATCACGGCCGCGGGCGTACGGGGATCGTATTGTGCAGGAACGTAGATCCAGTACTCGCTCTTCATGCCGTCGTAAATCCTGCTGGTGTGCACTATTTTCTCAGTCAACTTCCCTGACGGCACACCCGGCTGCAGATAAGACATTGGCCCAAACGCAGGCATATCAAGTCGACCGCCGAACGATGCGCCATTCACAACAAAGTGAAACTGATGCAGCCGAGCCACCGGTGCGACTTGCGCTTCGGCGTACCAAAGCTGCGAGCCTGCGACGGACTGCATCGGCATTGCGGCGCCATCATCGATCACCAACGCGGGTGCCGAAGAGGATTCAATGGCAAAGAAAAACTGCGCACCAAGCCCAACCCACGCTGTACCTTCCTTCAAGTCTTTCGCCTCAAAGCTGGCGGTGATAGCGGCGCTCAAGGCTGGACTGTGCGCCTGCGCGAGTGCAATCAATTCGGGCGCAGTGTGCTTGCTTTCAGCCCATGCATTTACGGCCAGGCCCAGAACAATGACGAATACCCAAAGTTTTCTCATGCGGGAAATGGTACACGGCGAGGCTACACAAGAGATTACTAATTCCACCAACCACGGGGTACCGTCACGGGGCGGCTTTGAGACGCAAATCAACGTTTCTTCCGAGTCGGCTTGGTTACACTTGAATTATGATTCGTGTTCTTCGCCCCCTGCCCGTAGAGTCACTCAAGCTGCTGGTTTTTGATCTTGACGGCACATTGATCGACTCCGCGCAGGACTTGTGTAACAGCGTTAACGCTACCCTCAAGCAGTTTGGCCGCGCCCCGCTCGCCGATGAGTTGATCGCTGGTTACATCGGCAATGGCGCGTTAACGCTGGTCCGGCGAGCATTCGAAGGCAACGGCGCTTCTTTGGATGAGGCGTCGCTGGCGCAGGCCTTTGCGTTCTTTCTCGACTACTATCGCGAACACAAACTCGATTACACCTACGCGTATGAAGGCGTGCTGCAGGCTTTGGATGCGCTCCATAAGGTGCATGATCTGGTAGGCGTGCCGACGCGGACTATGGCAGTGCTCACCAACAAGCCCGTGCGCCCGGCGCGGGCAATCTGCGAAGCTCTCGGTCTGTCTCCTTACTTTTTCAGCATCTACGGCGGCAATAGTTTCAGCACCAAGAAACCCGATCCGGAGGGCCTACTCGCAATCATGAAGGAGGCCGATGCTCGACCGAACGAGACCCTCATGATCGGCGACAGCCAAGTCGATGTACTGACCGCGCGCAATGCAGGAGCGTGGTGCATCGGCTGTACGTTTGGGCTCGCACCGGGCAGCCTTGAGGTCGTACCCCCCGATGTACTCGTTGACTCGCCTGCCGACTGGACGGCGGCGTTGAGTCCCGCGAAAAGCGATCCAGCAGAGCATTGCGCGCCTGCCCCTTAAGAAGCTGAAGGAGTGGCTCGGGTAGGTGCGTGCCGATTGCTGGAACCGTCGTCCCGCCGTACACGTAACAGTATGCAGAGAGGGTCTTCATGATTCAGCGACTGCTCACGGCCGCCGCCCTGCTGGCTTCAGTTTTAACGCTTTCGGCAACCCCAGCTTACGCCAGCCGCGACGCTGTTCAATTAGGCAGCAACATTAACGTGCCCGTCGGCGCAACCGTTCACGACGCAGTCTGCTTCTTCTGCAGTGTCAATGTGCAGGGCGCTGTCGATGGCGATATTGTTGTCTTCTTCGGCAATGTGCATATAACGGGCAGCGCAAATCACGACGTCGTCAACTTTTTCGGCAACGTCAACGCAGAGGATAATTCCTCGATCGGTCACGACCTGGTGAACTTCTTCGGCGTCGTTAGACTTGGCGAAAATGTGGCGGTGGGCCAGGACATGGTGGCGATGTTTGGCGGAGTGCATGCCGCTGACTCCGTAATCGTCGGCGGAGACAGGGTGTCTTATCCATTCTTCATATTCTTCCTGCCCATTGCGATTTTCGGCATTGTCTTGATCGTTGTTGTCCATGAACTTCGCGTGCATCGTCGTCGGCAATTCTATGCACGGTATCCGTCGCCGCCAATGCCGCCCGGGCTATAGGGCTCTCTCCGCTACACTTTTAATGCATGAGTATCAGCCTCGTCGCGCCATCGCGTCCCCTGCGTATCGTGATCCCCGGCGGCAGCGGTCAGGTAGGCCAGATGCTGGCGCGATATTTTCAAGAGAGCGGCCATCATGTGACCGTGCTTACGCGCGGCCCATACACTCCCCCATGGCAAACCGTGCATTGGGATGGCGAGCACATTGGGCCGTGGACGGAGCATCTCGAAGGCGCCGACGTCTGCATCAATCTAACAGGACGGAGCGTCAATTGCCGCTACACTGCTGAAAATCGCGAAGCTATCTATAACTCCCGTATTCGATCCACCCATCTGCTAGGCGAAGTCATTGCAGGCCTCGCTGATCCGCCGGGAGTCTGGCTCAATGCATCGACGGCGACCATTTATCGTCACTCGCTTGATAAGGCTATGGACGAGAAAGATGGTGAGTTGGGCGGCAACGAACGCAATACACCCGACGCTTGGAAGTTTTCGATTCGGGTGGCGAAGGATTGGGAAGCAGCGTTATTTCGCATTCCGACACCACGCACCCGGAAGGTGGCGATGCGTTCCGCCATCACCCTCAGCCCGGTTGGCGGGAATGCCTTCGCCGTGCTCCTCAACCTGGTGCGAGTTGGCCTGGGCGGCAAGCAGGGCAACGGACGCCAATTCGTTTCGTGGATTCACGAGCGAGACTTTGCGCGCGCGGTGGAATTCATTATTGCGCACGAAGAATTGAGTGGCGCGATCAACATCGCTTCGCCCAATCCGTTGCCGAATCGTGAATTCATGGAAGCCCTGCGGGATGCGTGGGGCATGCCGAACGGGCTTCCCGCACCGGCGGCGTTGATAGAGATCGGCGCATTCTTTCTGCGCACGGAATCCGAATTGGTGCTTAAGAGTCGGCGCGTGGTACCGGGCCGACTCCTCGACGCCGGGTTTGATTTCGAATTCCCCGACTGGCCTGAAGCCGCCGAAAATCTCGTCGACAGATGGCGTCGCCGACACGACTGATTTTGTCGCTTTACTTATTCGCGGGCGTAATATCGGTGACCGGTAAATCCCAATGCGCTGCTAGAATTTCAAACCGCCGCTGCTCCTCTTTTTTATAAGTCGGCTGGTCAGGCCAAAGCTGTTTGATAATGGCCTCTTCATCGGGATTGGTGGTTGTCGCAGCAGTGGAGTTTTTAAAGACAATGGTGACTCGATAATCCCAGCGCCCATCTTCTGTGGTGTGATACGCAGGCGCCTCAATCTTCACCGAGAGCATGCGACCGGTAGCGACGATCTTCTTCAACAGCGGATAGTGGTTCTTCAAAAATAGGTCGTGGAATTCCTGCTGATGGCCCCACTGCACTTTGTAGTAGTACTCGATCGCGTAGGGCTTATCGGCTCCGCCCTGCGGCGGTGCTCCCTGCGCCACAAGCGGTAGCGAATATAGACCGGCGAGCATCCCGATAAACGCAAGTACTAGAATTTTGCGCATGAGCCTCCTTGAACTGATTGCCTGTGATTCTACATTGCAAGCTCAAGCGCCCTCGGTGGAATTTTAAGGAGAAGGGTGTGGCAAGCGGGGTCAGCTTGCCGCAAAGGGATAAAAGTCTTGCGAAAATTTCAAGCGAAGCGATCAATTGCCGGCTAGTACCTCAAGGGCCATCCTGCTCGGTATGGTCAGTGTCGATCCGTGAAAGGCGATCAGATGACGAGTCTTGAAGATGCTGAGAGTGCGCGTAACCGTCTCGCGCGAGGCTCCGATAAACTCCCCAATCTCTTCATGCGTCAACGAGAAGCGGAAGCGCGTCCCGGCGTCGGTCTTTTCGCCATTGCCACTCCATTCCAGCAATAGCCGAGCCAACTTCACTGGCGCTGAAGGGGAAAGACCTACGGTTCGCAGTTGCTCGCAGGCAGTGCTGTATTGCAGGCTCAATTCCTGCGTGACAGTCTTGTAGGCGTCCGGATGACGTGCGAGAAACGCTAAGAAATCATGACTCCCGATAACCGCAATCCTCGACGGATAGAGCACCTCGGCCGTCCTGTCGCAGGGCAGGCCGGAGAGTGCAGAGGACAGGCCTAGAACCTCGCCTGCCTTGGCGATGCTGAGGATGAGACGCTTGCCCTCACTGGAATTAATCGAGAGCTTCACTTCCCGGGAAAGCAGTAGGAAAAGCCCAGAGAGCGATTCTTTCTCTGTGAAAATAAGAACGCCCTGCTCATACATTGAAGGGAATTCCATCGACTCCAAGTCCCGCAGCGCTGCCGGGGATAGCTTCTTGAAAAACTCGCCTGGCCGTTGAACCTGTGCGCTGCAATTGATGGTCGTTTCACGCATTGGTTGCATGTCCTTTCCCGTCGTTGTCTTCAGTATTTTTGGCCGCTACTTCAGCGGCAAGATGTTGTGTCCACGGCGTACTCGCCACAAGCGCGGCGTCGGTTTGGGCGTAGATAGTCTTCAAGATTTGCTTTCCACTCTCGTCTGCATACGTGACGTTGTGTAGGTCGATAAAGAGTTTCCTCGAGTTGAGCCGCGGAGCCGTTTCGGCCCAGAAGCGGCCCAATTCTGCAGCCCACGCCCCTGCGACTCGCCCTTCTAATCGGAGTTCCATCGCACCATCGATTTCGTTGATTGTGATTCGCAACGTATTTCGGCCCGTCCTTAGCCACGCCTTGATAAATGCACCCGTAGTGCCAAAGTCGGACGCGTCTCGGCGCAAAACCGCAACCCACTGAGATAGTCAGAGTTACAGAGACTTATGGATTTTGAACAGGAGATAGTCAGCAGCACGTGACGAAGCGACGAAGACGAAATATCGTCACCTCGACTACATATAGTCACGTCGTTCAATACTGAGCTTCTTAATCTTGGAGTTCAGCGTGGTCCGCTTGAGGCCCAGGCGCTCGGCTGCTCCATCAATGCCGCCGATCAGGCCTTTGGTTTCGCGCAGGACGCGCACAATGTGCTCGCGCTCAGCTTCATGCAGGGTCGGATTTTCAAGTTCAGCTATTACGTTCTCTGTCTCCGTCTCCAACTCTGCCAGCGGAACATAGAGCACAGAGCCGCGAGTCAAAATGACGGCCCGCTCAAGAAAATTCTCAAGCTCGCGAATGTTTCCCGGCCACGGCCAGCGGCAGAATGCGTCCATTGTTTCTTTTGGAATAGTCGCGATAGCCTTGCCCATGCGGCGGCTATGGGCCGAAACAAAATGACGCACCAGCACAGGGATATCGCTGACACGATCGCGCAGCGGTGGAGCGAATACCGGAAACACTTTGAGCCGGTAAAAGAGGTCGCTGCGGAACTGCTTGTCAGCGACCATCTAGGCCAGATCGCGATTTGTAGCCGCGATCAGGCGCACGTTAATTGAAATGGCGCGATTACCGCCGACGCGTTCAATCTCCCTTTCCTGCAGCGCACGCAGCAGCTTAGGCTGCAGATCGAGTGGCAACTCCCCCACTTCATCGAGAAAGAGCGTGCCTTCGTGAGCCAATTCCACGCGCCCCATCTTGCGCGCAATCGCCCCCGTGAATGCCCCTTTCTCGTGGCCGAACAGCTCACTCTCTAAAAGACCCGCCGGTATAGCCGCGCAATTGAGCTTGATGAATGTGCGCTCGTGGCGAGGGCTGAGCCGATGAATAGCGCGCGCCAGCAATTCCTTGCCTGTGCCGGTCTCACCCTGGATCAAAACTGTAGCGTTGGTGGGAGCCACAATCTCAATCTGCTTGAGCACCTGGCGCAGACCGGCGCTATCTCCCACGATGTCCTCGAAGAGGTTTTCAACATTGATTTCTTCTTCGAGGTAAGTTTTCTCTTGCCGCAGCCGATCGCGCAACTCTGCGATATGGCGCAGAGCCAAAGCATTGTCGACGGCCATTGCGACCTGATCGGCAACCTGCGTCAGCGTGTCGGCTTCTCGCGTAGAGAATGCGTATTCAAGGCGGCTCGCAACCATCAATGCGCCGATAGCCTCCCCCCGGCTCACGAGCGGAACCCAGCAGCCGGACTGCATCCCTAAACCCGTAAGGTGCTGCATCGTTTCCGCAGCGAAACGCGATCCGCGTATTTGCTCAACGAGCACTGGCTCGCGTGTGCGAAAGGCCTCGCCTGCGGCAGACCCATCTAGCGGCAGCCGTATCTCACCTTGAGATATTTGTCCCTCGTCCGCGCCCAAAAATTGCACCAGCAAACCAGGGGGATAACTCCCAATTTTTGCGTTCGGGTCATACAGCCCCAGCGTCGCACAATCATGAGGAATGAGTGCACGAATACTTTCTGAAAATGCCACCAATAACTTCCGCACATCCATATTGGCGAGCAATGCACTACTCAATTGCAGCATCACTGACTCTTCTGCTCGCTTGCGATCGGTGAAGTCGCGCGTAACTTTAGCAAAGCCGATTAATTCACACGTGGTATCGCGGATAGCGGTGATAATGACGTCAGCCCAGAATCGCGAGCCATCTTTGCGAACTCTCCAAGCCTCTTCTGCAACGCGCCCTCGGCTCGCCGCCAGTCGCAATAGCTCCGCAGGCCTGCCTCGTTCCACATCTTCGTCCGTGAAGAAGCGAGAAAAATGCTTACCGACAATTTCCTCCTCGGTATACTCCTTAATGCGCTGAGCACCGGGGTTCCAAGTGGTTACATATCCTTCGCAATCGAGCAGATAAATAGCGTAATCGCGCACTCCATCCACGAGCGAGCGCAGCTGTTGGTCACTGCGCCGTGCGATCTCCAGCGCATTTTGCCGCTCCGTGTTGTCGCGAACAAAACTAAGCACGACCATGCCCGCCGGTGTCTCGATCGGCTTGAGCATGATGTCAACCGGAAATTCAGAGCCATCTTTGCGCAGGCCAAACAAGTTCATCGCTCCACCCATCTGCCGGGCGCGAGGGTGGGCAGAATAATTCTCACGGTGATTGGGATGCCGCTGGCGAAAGCGTTCGGGAACTAAATTCTCAATGGGTTGTCCAAAAAGTTCTGCCTGCGAATATTGGAATAGTTCCCCCGCGCGCGGATTCGCACCACGAATTACGCCCCTGCCATCGGTGACGAAAATCGCGTCTGGTGACACCTCGAAGAGGTTTTGCAGCGCGTATTGAGCAAGCTCAGGCTGTTGGAAAGCAGCCACAGCCGCTGCGTCCGGTTCCGGGGAATCAGATCGGCGCATTCGGGCTCCATATTGGTCTACCAAGGACGATAGCCGCCCCTGAGCCTAAGGCGCAACTCGGTCCGACCAAACGGGTCAACGAGCGCTCGCAGTCAACACGCTTCACAGATGAATGTGACTCCTCAGAATCATGCACCTTCTGCGACCGCTCTGCATCCAAGAAGCCGGTAAGGAGAACTTTCCTCATGTCTCAAAAGATTGCATTCATCACCGGCGGAAATCGCGGAATCGGATTCCAAACCGCACTCGACTTGAAAGATGTAGCCAAGGTAATCATCGGCTCCCGCGACCTCAAGCAAGGCGAACAGGCTGTAGAAAAGCTGCGCAAAGCTGGCGCGGAAGCGGACGTCCTCCAATTTGACATCACTGATCGAGGGGCTCCCCAAGCTGCCTACGACTATTTCAATTCAAAATACGGACACCTCGACATCCTGGTCAATAATGCAGGTATCGCCGCCGGCGTCTTCCCCGCCACGGGCCCCGACCACTCCGTTGGCGACGTTTCGCTTGACCTGCTGCACAAAGTCTTCGAAACGAACTTTTTCGCGCAGGTCGCGCTCACCCAGGCCCTGTTGCCGCTCCTCAAGAAAAGTCCCGCGGGGCGCATTGTCAATCTGTCCAGCATCCTCGCATCGCTTACTTTGCACGCCAATCCGAAATCGCCGATTTACGACGCCAAGTCTTTCGCATATGACGCGTCTAAAACCGCGCTCAACGCATTCACAGTTCATCTGGCGCACGAACTACGCGGCACAAACATCAAAGTGAATTCGGCGCATCCAGGTTGGGTCAAAACTGATATGGGCGGCGATCAGGCACCCATGGAACTAAGCGAAGGCGCCAAGACCAGCGTCGAACTCGCGACTCTTGGCGAAGATGGGCCGACCGGCGGATACTTCCACGTCGGCAAGGCGCTACCCTGGTAGCGAGCTTGATGCGGCGCATAAAGAGGCCGGCATGTTCGCCGGCTTCTCTCATCTGATCTACCACTCTTCAACGTTTCTCAAGCCACGCTGAGTCGCGGGTCCACTCTCTTGGTGGTGATCGTGATTTTGGCTGTCGTTAACTCCGGCCCCTCTCCACCCTTCATCGCTTCGATGTGAATGGCGCCGGACTGTTTCGTCGCCTGCACGATGACCTGCGCAAGCCCATTAAAGAGAGAACGCTTCGGCTCTTTGTCGCTCTCCTGGCAATTAGGATCGCCATTGCCTACGCCGATCAGCGCACCCTCGCCGGAAACCTTAAAGTGAATCATATTGTTTGCGGTCGGCACGGCGCGGCCTTCCTTATCAAGCGATTCAACCTTGAGAATTGCGACGTCTTCCCCGTTGGCATCGATCTCAGTGCGGTCGGCAGTCAGTTTGATCGAGGCGGCTGGGCCCGTAGTTTCGCGCTTTTCGGTGAGCACAACCTTGCCGTCTTTACTACCGCGCGCCTCGATTGTGCCGGGCACATACTTCACCTTCCATTCGACGTGACCGAGGTGCGGCACCTTCTTACTGCCCGCACTCTGTCCATTGACGAAGAGTTCCACATCGTCTGTATTTGCATAGACCCAGACTGCGATCTCTTCGCCTTCCTTACCTGCAAAATTCCAATGCGGGAATAGATGAACTACCGGATCCTTACCCCACCACGCCTTGTAATAGAAGAAGTGGTCCTTGGGAAATCCGCACATGTCGACGATGCCGAATTGCGAATTGATTGATGGCCATCCGTACGGTGTGGGCTCGCCGCGATAATCGAACCCAGTCCAGGCGAAGCCGCCTGCCTCCCAGTCGCGTGTACCGTAAAATTTCCACCATTCTTCCGCAGTTTCGCCCCATGGCACCACTCCATCGTAAGCATTCATGGTGTTGCGCAGCGCGTCAGTCGAGTACACCCCGCGCGTTGAGATGGCACTCGAGGTTTCAGAACCGTACAGCGCTCGCTTGGGACGTTCCTTGTGATAGCCGTCTGGTCCCTTCAAGTTGTAGTTAAATCCAATAATGTCGAACGAGTCCGAAATACCTTTTTCGTTGTCCCCATTCACAGCCGCTGAGACCACGCGCGTGGGATCGAGCTCGTGGCACTTTCTCACCATCGTCGCGCCGATCTTCGCGCCCTGCTCGGCCTCTTCACTTTGCAGCTGCCACTCTTCGTTGCCGACCGACCACAAGATGATCGATGGCGAATTGCGGTACCGCTTGACCATCGTCTCAAGTTGCGCCATGCCCTCAGGATTGGAGCTCATCTGGCGCGTCTCACACATCATCATCATGCCCATGCGGTCGCATGCTTCAACCCACTCAGGCGTCGGCATGTTGTGTGAAGTGCGCACCGCATTGCCGCCCATCTCCCGCAGCACGGCCAGCCGATACCATTGCAGACTGTCAGGAACCGCAGCGCCTACGCCCGCATGATCTTGATGGTTGCATGTTCCTTGAATCTTCAGGGGCTTGCCATTGAGAAAGAATCCCTTGTCCGCATCGAAGATTGCGGTGCGCACCCCGAAGCTCACGCGCTCGGCGTCGCTCGGCTTTCCATTGGACTCCACAGTGACTATCGCAGAGTAAAGATTCGGAGCATCCACAGACCACAACGCCGGATTAGACAGCTTTGCAGTCGCAGAGAAGTTCGTAGTGCCATCTACGGCGACGGATTGCGCCGGCGCTTCAGCCGTTGCCACCGTCTTTCCCGCAGCATCCAAGATCTTCCAACTTACTTTGGCAGTCTCTGCTTTCGCGCCATCGTTCTGCACCTTCGTGCCGAGCGTCAACGTTGCGGCATTGCCAGTTAGGGCAGCGCGCACGGTGCTTTCCCACTTACCGAGGTGCAGCGCATCGGTCTTGGTGAGCCAGACGTGACGATAAATTCCGGCACCCTCATAGAACCAGCCGTCGCCGAAGCTGGCATCGACGCGCGCAACAATATAGTTTTTTGCACCGATGGCCACAAAGTCCGAAATGTCGAAGGCGAAAGGAGCATAGCCGTTGTCGTTGCGCCCCACAAAACATCCATTCACAAAAATCAGCACATCGCGAAAAGCCCCGTCGAACGCGATTGAAATGCGTTTGCCCTGATCGCTTTTTGAAACTTCAAATGCGCGCCGGTACCAACCCACGCTGGTCTCTGGATAACGCCGCCCAAGCGGTTTGAAGCCGTGCGAGTTTTGCACTTCGTCGCGCACGAATGGCAGTTCGACCGCCCAGTCATGCGGCAGGTTAATCGTTCGCCATTTCGAGTCGTCGAATTTCCCCTTAGAGAAGTTGAAATCGCCCGTTTTTGCGAAGTCACCCTGGCCATTGCCAAATCCCAAATCGCGCGCTGGATCGGTGCCATGGCCAAGCATGAACTTCCATCCAAAATCGAACAGAAGTTGCTCGCGCGGACCTACCGCAGCCAGTGCTTCAGCAGTGCCGTGTGCCTCGTGGTCCGCGAACAACGCCGCCGATTTGGCCCACGCTGAGCGAGCCACCATAGATGAAGCCGAGAGTGCCAGACCGGAATAAAGCAAGTCGCGCCGAGAGATAGCCATCCATTCCTCTTTTCATCACACGCCCGATTGCAACGCTGCGCAAACCGGTTCGCGAGCAAAGCGGAACTATAAACCAGCCTACGTTGCAAAGTAAACGATTTCATTGACGCGCAATTTGAACGCGCACCGATTGCTCAAGACCCACTGCCCTGCTCACCAGTCATCGCGCGACATCTATGATAAATTCAATTAAATAGACCGCCTCAAGGAGAGATGGCCGAGTGGCTGAAGGCGCACGCTTGGAAAGCGTGTTTAGGGGCAACTCTAACGTGGGTTCGAATCCCACTCTCTCCGCCACCATATCTTCTATGTACTTCATCCGAAACATAAAGTGCGTATTATTCATGCCTTAAGGAATTCACATCTTTCACATCTGTCATCGCAATACCCCCATTTGCGTGTGATTCCGCCTAAAAACCATACCCGAGTGGTCGACGGCGTCAAAATTGGAAAGGAACCATTTATCTCTGTTTAGGAGTGTGAGAAAGCATCTACCAGTTACGGAATCTTTTCTGAATTCTCTCGCGGTCGACAGAACCAAAGAATGATGTTCGCGATTTCGTCACTTAGGGCTCCCGTTTTTGATCCTCATCAACGCGTGCCTGAATGCATCTTTCGTACAGCAGCCGCCGATTCTACGTCAGAGCGCCAGCGGGTCGAGTCAGCCGTGCTATTAGAAGTCGACCTCTCGGAACCAAAGCCTCTCCGTCCTCGCCGGAGGTCGCCGCAGTGCACCACAATGGGTCGAA
>JANXYB010000160.1 GCA_025350325.1 Acidobacteriaceae bacterium | reverse complement strand
ATGGAATCAAATTTTTAGCGCGCGCAGGCACTCGCAAGCTTCAGATAATAAACCACTTCCATCCAGAAATAGGGGGGGAGGGGGTGGTCGTAATTGCGATCCGGCCCAAGACACACGTCGGATGGGCCACGAACTAGATTGCGACATCTCCTGTAACTCCAGTCGCCGGCCCTTACGCCGAATAGCGCTTCTGATGCCACAACCACGCTGTCCTGACAATGTCATCGAGTTGCGTATAGCGCGGCTTCCAATGAAGTTCCCGGATGGCTTTCTCAGAGCTGGCCACCAGTACCGCAGGATCCCCAGGCCGGCGCGGATGCACCTCGGCGGGAATCGCGTGCCCTGTAACGCGTCGCGCCGACTCGATCACTTCAAGGACGCTGAATCCCTTGCCGTTCCCAAGATTGAAAATCAACCGCTCCTGCCCTGCCGCTTCACTCTCAAGCGCCTGCAAGGCAAGCAGGTGTGCATCGGCCAAATCCGACACGTGAATGTAGTCGCGGATACACGTGCCGTCCGCCGTAGGGTAATCGTTGCCGTAGATGCGAATTGACTGCCGCCTGCCCAGCGCCACGTCCAGAATCAGCGGTATCAAATGCGATTCCGGCTCATGCGCCTCGCCGCGCGTGACGCCGTGGCGCCCCTCAGGCGCGCCAGCTACGTTAAAGTAGCGCAGCGAAGCCGAACGCAGCCCGTGAATACGATGAAACCAGGCCAGCATCTGCTCCACCAGCAGCTTCGATTCTCCATACACATTGGTCGGCTTGAGCCGCGCGTTCTCTTGAATCGGAACCGACTCTGGCTCCCCATACACCGCCGCCGTCGATGAAAAAACCAGCCTGCGTGGTCCCTCAGCTAAGATCGCCTCAAACAATGCCAGCGTGGATGCCGTGTTGTTACGAAAATAAATCTCCGGCCGCACCATCGACTCGCCGGCTTCGATCAGCGCCGCAAAGTGAAGCACGGCATCGAAAGGCTCGCCCTGCTGCTTTGCGCGTTTGAAAACCGTTTCAATAGCAGTTATATCAGCGAGATCGGCTTCAACAAAGTCAACATCGGCGGGCACGAGTTCGCGTCGCCCATGATTCAGGTTGTCTAACACCATCGGCTTGTGGCCCTGAGAAGCTAACAAACCAGCTACGGTGCCGCCTACATATCCGGCACCGCCGGTAACCAATATCCTCACAAAATACTGTCCTTCCGGAGCTCTTTGGGGTACGGTAAGAGTCTATTACACCATGCAGGGTATGAACGGCTATGACCGTTTAGTGATAGACCGTCAATGAGGCGGCTAGCCCTTGCTTTTAGAGGTGTTCACCCACGCGTGCAAGGGCAATTTTGCCCGAAACGTGGACTTCATTTTCCCCGACCCGGTTTGCGAGGCACTGCGATGTTTCATTTGAACCCTTGGATTTTCAATGGGAGTTATGGGTGTCTCTAGCAGTCGCGGCTCTTAGAGCAACCAATAGCCAATGCGGCATGGCGCGAGCGGCGAGCGCATGGAAGGGTGAGTTAGATTCAGGCGTGAAAATCACGTCTGCGACCTGTCGTTTTTTCTCCATACGGATTGCCAATCGCCTGCATCAAAGTCATTTGGGGGTGCGGGTCCGGCATACTGACTCAATTGTCTGGCCGAATCTGCACAGGATACAGGGCATCTTTAAACGGGTCAGCCATTTGCGGGTGCTAAGCCGCGCCTTTGGCCGTCCAAAGTATTTGACCAATTGCCGAGCGTCCGGGGGAGCCGGAGTGGCGCCGTAGAGCCATTCCTAGTATCTAACTCCAATCGGGCACCAGAATTTCATTTTGGCCAAACACAACCCGCCGTTCCCATGGCTAAGACGAGGTATGAAGACAATGGAAATGAATCGTTATCCAGGACGCATGAATTTTGGCTTACTCCCCGAGCCAGAGGGGCGGTCCGCCTCTTTCGTGACCAGCGTGACGGTGAACATCGTTATCCTGGCAATCGTTCTTTACATCGGGATGACGGCCAAGCGCATTATTGAGACCCACAAATATGAAACGACCACATTGATCTTCCCCACCGCGCCTCCGCCTCCTCTGAAGATCAAGACTCCTCCGCCACCGAAGCTTCCGCCTCCGCCGAAGCAGCCCGAAGTGAAGATGCAGCCGCCAAAGTTCAACATGCCCAAGCCGGAGCCTAAGCCCGCGTTGAAGCCGATCGAGATGGAAGCCAAGCTCAACACGCCTCAGATCAAGGCAGCCAAGCCGGCCATCGTGCTTGCTCCTCAACCCAAGGCGGCGTTGACTGCGGCAATGCCTGCGCAAAACAATACCGTCAAACCCTCGACGGCTCCCGTGCATCTGGGCCAGACATTTGGCGTGACCCCCAATCCGAATGCCACTCGACCCGCCACCGTAGCCGCCATCGGCAATGAATACGGCAATCAGCAAGGCCCTGCCATTGCTCCTCATGGGGTAGTTGGATCAACTGGTATTGGCAACGGGACGAAGTTTGGGTCAAATGCTGGAACCGTCGGAAAAGTCGCCTCAGCCGGAATTCCCGGAGGTACCGGGACCGCGAATACAGGCGGCTACACCGGTGGTAAAGTTGCGTCGGCTGGGATCCCCAGCACCATGACTTCAACTGTGGCCCCGCCCAAAATCACGGCAGTGCCCACGGCAACCAATCTTGAAGTGCTCTCCAAGCCTTCAGTGCAGTACACCAGCGAAGCGAGGCAACTGAAGGTCGAAGGCGATGTCATTCTGCGCGTTACCTTTACCGCGTCAGGGCAGGTTTTGATCAAAGGGGTTGTGCACGGCTTAGGCCACGGACTGGATGAAGAAGCCCGCCGCGTTGCGGAGCAAATTCGCTTCCGGCCGGCAACACGAAATGGACAGGCTGTGGACTTGACTACAAATATCACCATCACCTTTCAATTGGCTTGACCGTCCAACCAACCTATGACCCAGGTAATGGATGGGCAGATTTGGCCACAGGAAATCCAGTACCATAGAACTACAAGTCATCCTTTTAGGAGCTCACATGATGTTTCGAAAGATCCCACTCACTCTCCTGATGCTAACGCTGGGAGTTTCCTGCGGGTATGCGAAGAAAAAAGTCCCTCAGTACGAACAATCGCACGCGCTCACGCCGGAACAGGCAGCATTGGTTCAGAAGTCGATTGGGCAAGAGAAGGTGCTGATCAAAGCAATTCAGCAGCGGACGCCCCTGGTAGAAACGTACATTCAGGACACCAGGCCTGACGCAAAGCTTTACACCGTCCCTGTTTCAGATCAGTACACTCTGAGCCGCGTCGACTTTGGGAAAGGATTCTTCGACAAGACTTACGAGCCAAAGGGTAAAGGCGGCAGCAGCGGCGGTGGCATGCACTGGTTTAAGGGATCGTTCGCGGCCATCAGCGGTCTGACAAAGGCATTGGGACTGGATAAGCGATTCACTTATAACCCTACCGGCTTCATGCAAATGATGTTCCTCGATCCCACTGGTTTTGACCAGCAGCACTATGTGTTCAGTTATGTGCGCAGGGAGTTTCTTGGCTCCGTTCGTACCTGGGTGTTCGACGTCCATCCCAAGGTTGCTGGCATGGGCCGCTTCTATGGCCGCGTCTGGATCGAAGATCAGGATGGCAATGTCGTCCGCTTTAATGGCACCTACACCGGCGCGAAGTCAGAGGATGATTCTCGCTACTACTTCCACTTCGACAGCTGGCGCATGAATGTGCAGCCCGGAATCTGGCTGCCGGTTGCGATCTACGTTGAAGAAAGCACGCGTGGCGACAACAACAAGCAAGTAGGCCTCAAGGCCCAAACTCACTTCTGGGGCTATTCGCTCAAATTGCCTTCGCGCGACAGTGAAAACATCAGCGTGAAGGTCGAAGATGCTGAAGACAAGAGCGACGACTCACAGGATTTGAGTCCGCTGCAAGCTTCGCGCGCATGGGTCACACAAGCTGAAAACAACGTGATCGACCGTCTGGTGCAGGCGGGTCTCGTTGCTCCTCTGACCCCCGGCGGCTACGAGACAACCGTACTCGACCAGATTGTCGTCAACCTCGCGGTACCTAATAACCTGGCGCTGTCTGACCCCGTTCACTGCCGCGTAATGTTGACCACAACGGTAGAAGCTACAACCGTCGGCAACACAATTCTAATCAGCAAGGGCCTGATCGATGCCTTGCCCAATGAAGAGTCGATTGCCTCTGTTGTCGCTTTGGAACTAGCGCACATCGCTATGGGCCATCACATTGATACGCGTTATGCATTCAATGACCGCCTCATGTTCCCTGACGAGTCGACATTCAAACGCATCGCGATGAACCACTCCGATAGCGATGATGGAGCCGCGGCCAAGCAGGGTCAAACTTACCTGCAAGCCTCGATGTACAAGGACAAGCTGAATAGCGCCGGCCTCTTTTGGGCAGCGTTGGCTGACCGGGGCAAGGTACTTAAGGCCCTAAATTCGCCTCGTTTAGGTGACTCACTCCTTAAGCCGGACGGCACCCCATGGATGGCAGAACTGGCGCACGGAGCACCTAAGATCAACTGGGACGACCTGACGCAAACCGCAGCCTTGCCTTTAGGAAGCTGGCTAAAGACCGATCCATGGGATGACAAGGTGCGCATGCTCAATGCCAAGCGTTACGCCCCGCTCAACCCACGCGACAAGATGCCCCTTGAAGTGACGCCAGTCTATTTCCGCCTGCAGCGCTACGATGAGGCCCAACTCAATTCACCGGCGGTTCCGGGGGCCAAAGGTGCTCCGCACGCAGCGCCGGCGCAACAGCCCGCAGGTGGGGGCGATTCGAATGCAGCACCGACAGACGGGCAGCCAATCGGCAACGACCAGCAGCCCAACCCACCCGCTGCGAACGATCAGCCGCCAACACAGGCCAATGTGCCTCCGCCCACAACTACCAACACGCCGCAGTAAGATTGTTGGCAGAACACGTTCAAGCCGGATTGCGATCTCGCATCCGGCTTGAGTCATTTATGCTGTCTGCATATTCAATTAAGGGCAGTCGACCCATCTGAGATTGGAATTTCTCCCCATGAAACGACTCGCTGTTTTTGTAGTTCTCGCTTTGCTTGGTCTTGGCATCCTGCCGGCGAATGCGCAGGTGATTGAGTCCGCCAGGCACTCGCAACTGTCCTTGACAGCCGGCGGCATGGCGTCGTATTTTCAGCCCGACTATTACGGAAACGGAATCCCTCAAGCCAGCGTAAATCGCATCTGGGGGGTTGGAACTTATGTCGATCTAAGGCTTTCCCGGTGGGTTCAGATTGAAGGCGAAGCTCGCTGGATGCGCTTCAACACTTACCGTAAAATTTCAGAAGACAATTACTTGATAGGTCCACGGGTGCCTATTCACCGCTTCCATCGACTCGGAGCGACTCCCTACGCGAAGGTCCTGATCGGCCTGGGCAAAATGAACTTCGAGAATAATGACGCGTATGGGCGCTTTACTGACCTTGCCCTTGGTGGTGGCGTAGACCTCATGCTAACCAGGCGCATCAGCCTTCGTGCAGTCGATTTTGAGTATCAGGATTGGCCAAATTGGGTAAATGGCACATTGAAACCCTATGGAGTCAGCGCTGGCATCGCCTACAAGATTTTCTAGAACCTTGCTGAAACTCAGATGATCTGCCCTACGGTAGATGGGGTCTTGCGCTCCTCACCTCGAGTGGTTCGGCTTGAGCCGACGGTCGCAATTGCCGTGTTAAGCCAATCGCCGCGTCAAGCCGGATTCGCCTCGGGTGCCTTGGCGCCTTTGGCGACCGCGGTAGGATCTCCGCGCTTTGCAGCCTCGTGCTCTATCGCAGCATTGATTTCCGCGCCAATGAGCATGGCGAATCCTGCTATGTAAAACCAGGTCAATAGGATAATCACAGCGCCCAGCGATCCGTAGGTGACCGAAAACGAATTGAAGTAGTGCAGATATACGCGCAGAGCCACCGTCGCCAAAGCCCAAATCAGGATTCCCAACGCTGCTCCCGGAGTGATCCAATGCCACTTCCCTTCCTTCACGTCCGGCGCCCAGAAATAGGTAGCCGCGAAAATGACAGTCAGGAAGAAGAACGACAGCACCCATTGCGCCCCTCTGATTAGCCACACCACGCTCCAATGCAAGTGGCTGCCCTCCAACTTAACGATGGCGTCGCCGCTGAGCAGCACCACGCAGGCGCATAGAAGGCACAGCGTTGTTGCCACCGTTAGCCCAAGCGCAATCAGCCTTACCTTCCAGTAAGGCCGAGTCTCGCTGACGTCATGCACTGCGTTGAGCGTGTCGCAAGCCGCAGACATGCCCACGGTGGCCGACCACAAAGCCGCCAGCGCGCCAAACGTCAATGTGCCTCCACCGTGCGTTGTCTCGTTAAAGGTCTGCTGCAGAAGCCCGAAAACCTGCGATGGAACGAGGCTGGGCAAGTGCGCCATTAGGTTTGCGCGCAACGCGGTACCGGGGCCTGAAGCCACGGACAGAAGCGCCGACAGAAAAATGAACCCGGGAAACAGGGAGAAGAAGAAGTAGTAAGCCAGTTGCGCCGATCGGCCGAAAATGTCGTCGTCGGTAATCGACTTGTACAGCTCTTTGCCGAATTCCTTTAAGGAACGGCCGCCGGGATGAGTCACGGCTTGCAGTGATTGAGTAAGGGTGGACATAGGTTTTGCTCTTTTCAGATGCAGGTTTTTTTACTTGTCGAACCGCACCCCTAACTTCATCGCGAAACGTTGCGAGATGTCATCCAAACGCGAACGGTGTATTCGCAATCTCGACAGCCAGATTGTCGTGCCACGTCGTCTTGCCATCGGGTCGTGCGAGGCGCTTTTAGGGAGTGGCGTACGGGTCAATACCTGCGGCTCACATCCTCGGTCGTCAATTGATTAGAAGCGGCCAACGCATCTGAGGATGGACGAGCAAAGTAGTCTGGTATAAAAATTCGCCACAATCAAAAGGCCACCCGCTAAGGTGGCCTTTGGTTAACGCTGACTGCGCATCGGCGTTACGCCGGTGATGGCGAGCCCTCGGGATAGTTTGGGCCGCCGCGCGTGTCGGGCTTGAGCACTTTTTGCACGTCGCCTCCGCTGCCATCGCTGGGTGAAGCCAGCACAGACCGCATCGGCGAAAGTTCCTTGCCTTCGATGAGCATCCTGACTTCTTCTGCATCGATAGTTTCGCGCTCCAAAAGGGCCGCCGCGATGCGATGCATCGGCTCCTTGTTGGCTTCGAGGATGGTGTGCGCCGATTGGTACGCCTCATCGATCAGGCGGCGTACCTCAAGATCGATCTGGCGAGCCGTTTCCTCTGAGAAATCGCGATGCTGTGCAATCTCGCGGCCGAGGAAAATCTGCTCTTCTTTCTTGCCGAAGGTGAGAGGGCCAAGCCGGCTCATGCCATACTCGCAAACCATGCGGCGCGCAAGGTCGGTAGCGCCCTCAATGTCGCTGCCTGCCCCGGTAGACATCTGGTTAAGGAATATCTCTTCCGCTACGCGTCCGCCATACGAAATAGCAAGATTGGCTTCGAGGTATTCCCTCGTGTAGTTGTGACGATCGCCGGGCAGGAAAATCGTAACGCCCAGTGCCATGCCGCGCGGAATGATAGTGACCTTGTGAATCGGGTCGGAGTGCTCATGCTTGTATGAAACCAGAGCATGGCCGGCCTCGTGGTAGGCGGTTACCCGCTTTTCCTCGTCGGTCAGCAGCATAGACTTGCGCTCGGCGCCCATCAGCACCTTGTCTTTCGCCAGCTCAAAGTCGTACATCACGACTTGCTTGCGATTGACGCGCGCCGCGTTTAGAGCCGCTTCGTTGACCATATTGGCCAAGTCGGCGCCGCTGAATCCCGGCGTACCACGGGCCAGGACATTTAGATTTACGTCGTCAGCAACCGGCACTTTCTTCACGTGAACGCGAAGCACTTCTTCGCGGCCGCGTACATCCGGCAGGCCTACAACTACGCGGCGGTCAAACCGGCCGGGACGTAGCAAAGCCGGATCAAGTACGTCGGGGCGGTTGGTAGCTGCGACTAGAATTACGCCGTCGTTGGATTCAAAACCGTCCATCTCGACCAACAGTTGATTCAGCGTCTGTTCGCGCTCATCGTGTCCGCCGCCGAGGCCTGCGCCGCGATGACGGCCGACCGCGTCAATTTCGTCGATGAAGATGATGCAAGGCGCGTTCTTCTTGCCCTGCTCGAACAGGTCGCGAACGCGGCTTGCGCCAACGCCGACAAACATTTCAACGAAGTCAGATCCGGAGATCGAAAAGAACGGGACATTTGCCTCCCCGGCAACGGCGCGGGCGAGAAGGGTCTTACCGGTTCCCGGAGGCCCGACCAGCAGCACTCCCTTGGGGATGCGTCCGCCCAGTTTCTGGAATTTCTGCGGTTCGCGCAGATATTCGATGATTTCCTTCAGCTCTTCCTTAGCCTCGTCTACACCTGCCACATCTTTGAATGTGACTTTCTTCTGCTGCATCGAGAGCAGGCGAGCACGGCTCTTTCCAAACGACATTGCCTTGTTGCCGCCAGATTGCATTTGCCGCAGCATGAAGAACCAGATTGCCCCCAACAAAACGAAGGGGCCAACATTGAACAGGATCGGCAGCAGAAGGTTATTCTGGGGCTCCTTCATCGCAAAGTTAACCTTCGCGGCGTGAAGTTTCTGGATCAGCGCGTCGGTGCTGGCCGTTATGGTGGTATGGAATTGGTCCTTGGGCGTGGCCTTCATATGGCCATGCAACTCGGTCCCCTGGATCGCTACATCCTGAACCTGTTGCGCATCAATCTTGTCGAGCAGATCGGAGTAGCCAACTTCCGTATCTTTACCCATGCTCGTGCCACGCTGCACCACACCCCAGAGCAGCATCAGACAGATGAGAATAAAGACCCAGAACATGATCGTCTTGACGGTCGAATTCACCAGGATTCCTCTTTCCCGGCGGGGGAGAAGTCACCGAAAGGACGCTCCGACACCGCCTACACCATCCTTAGACGCTTAGACCGTCTGTGAAGTCACAGAAAGTACAAAAACCGTGGGTGAAGACAGCGATAGCTGCCCGCCCGGGATGAGCAGTAAGAACGATTGTACTCCCAAGCAATGGAAATTTCTAAGGACGGTGTAGCACTAGGACAACGTAATTCGTACCGTTACCACAGGGCGAAATCGAAGTGCGTGAAGCCCCCGCCTTTGCCGCTCCTCTAGTCTCTCCCTTCACTCTAAGTATCGATAAAAACTGCCTCGATCTGAATTCCGAGCTCTGGCTCCAGATCAACGCCACGCATCCAGAGTATGCGGCCATTTAGCTCGAGCACAGGCCACGCCGCTCTGCCGCTGCCCGTAACCTTGAATCGCGCAAGCACCTCTTTTACCTTCTTAAACCCGCTGGAGTAACGCAGTCGAACCCGGTCCCCGGGCTCCCAGGAGCGCAGAACGGCTCGTGTGTTCTCAAGTTTGAGGTCATCTTGAAGCGAGGGGCCTGCAGGACCATCTACCCTCAGGACTTTGAGACGCAACCCAAACGCCGGAGCTTCAACCTCGCCAGGGATCGTGAATTCATATTCCGCAATCTCTTTGCCTGCTTTTGTTTCCTTCGATGCGGGCCCGACCGTCAGCCGCAATTCGCGATGGGTGCGTTCTGCGCGCAGACCTTGTGCCAGTTCGCACTTTTGGCCGGCGCGGCCCATTAAACCGAGGTGACGCAACGCCTCGGTGGCGGCGAAATCGGGCGACGCATCCAATTGGCCGGCAGCGTAGCGCAAAAACCTTCTTTGTACGGCGATTGGCTGAGCAGCCAGTTTAGTCAAGTCGATTGCGATACCTTCGGCGGCGGCGCGACCTCCTCCGCGCACCGGACGCCCCGGCAAAATCAACTGCGGCGTCAGCCGGTCAATTTCAGCCTCCCAACAGGCTTCCTCGTCGAGGGCCAACTCTGCCATCTGCGATAGGTGTTGACGCAGCCGCGGATTCCACCCCTCGAGCAAGGGCAGCAACTCGTGCCGGATGCGGTTACGTGTAAATGTGAGGTGGCTATTTGAAGAATCTTCGCGCCAGCCTTGTTGGCGTTCACCCAGATAGGCCTCCACTTCGCCACGTGTCGTACTGAGAAATGGTCGCAGGATGCGGCCTTCAGGAACTTCGATTAGGGGATGAATACCGGCCAGGCCCTCTGTCCAAGCGCCGCGCAGGAATTTGCCGAGCACCGTTTCTGCCTGGTCGTCGAGAGTGTGCGCGGTCGCAACTGCCTCTACGTCTCCCGAAGACATCAGTTGCCGAAACCACCGGTACCGCAGACGGCGCGCCGCTTCTTCTATCGATTCGGCGGACTTCTGCTCAACGTCGGCAGCAACCAACGACTCGACTCCGTGAAGCTGGCCCGCTGGGTGAGCGCGCGCTTCCGCCGTGGTGTCGACGCGAGCTTCATGAAAAGGCAAATTAAAACCGCTCGCGAGAGCGCGGACAAATTCGAGATCGGCATCGGCTTCGTCCCCGCGCAAGCCGTGGTGCAGGTGCGCGACGTGAAGCACAAGGCCTAACTCCGCGCTGCGCTCGGCCATTGCGCAAAGCAGCGCGACCGAATCGGCGCCGCCTGACACGGCAACGGCAAGGCGCAGTCCCGCCCTTAAGAGCGTGGTATTGATTTGCAAAGATCGCGTGCGCACCAGACGATGATAATGCGTAAACGGCCCAGACGCTGGAATGCCGCTGCTCCCGCATGTCAATGCGAAAACAACGGCATTCTGCGTGACTCGGTTAACGAATTTGACTCACGCGTTGGCTATCGGGCGCGCGGTGAGGAATGAACCGGAGCACTTGAGCTGACCGACGACGAGCCAGATGACCGCGAATTGCTTGAGCCGCTGTTGACTGACCGCTGATCAGCAAGTGGCTCTGCCGTCGAGGAACGCGGGGGCGCCATGCCCCTGTGCACAGATACGGGCACGATGTTGGAGTGCGCCGAGGACCGCCCGCCGCCTGGCGTCGCGGCCTCAGTGCTGATGTAAATGTTGGTGCTCACAGAACCCCGCTCAATTGCATGTTGCGAGATTTTGTCCAGTTTTCCCAAGCCGTCGCGAG
>JANXYB010000157.1 GCA_025350325.1 Acidobacteriaceae bacterium | reverse complement strand
ATCGAACCAAGGCAACCGCAATCCCCCCAGCCGCGAAGCATCGGTAAAGGGCGGTCAACACTCCCACTCCGGGAGCGGTTCAAGCGGCGGCAACAAGTAAGTACTAAGTTAGTCTGTTCAGCCTAAATTTCTTGGTTCGATGAATCTTCCTTACTCGTCTCGTTCGACTTATTGCTCTGACCGCCCTGGCTGCCGGAATGCGAATTCTGGCCTCCCTTGACTTGGGCTTCGTGGCTGGGTTTGTTTTTCTCCCTGCCATCTGAACCGGATGTATTAGCCATTGAAACTACTCCTGAGCCGCGCTGCACATCGTACGCGATCGTAACGCTGGCATTCGTTCTGATGCCCTGCTTTCCGTATGAGGTTGCCCCTTTTTAGTCTTCAAAAAAGGGACATTTACTGCTAAAAACAGTCTGAAATGGATTAAAGTTTTTGTTATTTTTCTTCGATGATTGCGAGGTCCCAGGGAGGAAGTTTTAACTCGGCTGATTTGTCCACGGACTTACCGTCAAGCAGGTTGATTCCGACGCCGTAGGAATAGATCGCGTTCGCCTCACCCGCTGAGTAATTGAAGTAGTAATGCAGGTGCTTACCCTGACGGTTGGTTCCGTGCTGCACGTGGATCTGGCCAGCAAGTTTCTGATCTTCTCCAGTTAGCTTGACTTTGTCGAGTGCACTTTTGAGAACGGCGGTCTGCAGCGCGTCCGAAAGATAGGTTCCCTCATAGAGCAGCGTGCCCGATCCGAATTCGTTCTCAGTAATCGCCGGCCATTTTCCAAAGAACGGATGATCGTAATAAGCAATCGGCTTGGCGTGTTCAGGCATCAGAAACTCTGCCCAGTTTGAAACCTGATTGGCCTTCGTGTCGACGACGTGGAAAGGGTCGCCCTTGAGCGCCAGCGGGTGCTCGAGGTTTGAAAATTCCTGGTAGCTAAACCCGGCGGCCTCGCGCAAAGGGCCGGGGGCGCGCACCCAACGGACGGCTGAGTTCTCGTTCGCAAATCCGCTTTTGAATGTCATAACAACATGGCCACCGTTTTTGACATAATTTGAAATGCGCTGCAAAAGCGCATCGTCGGAAATGTACAGCGCTGGGACAATCAGGAGCTTGTATGCCGAAAAATCCTGCGTCGTCGGAAAAACAAAATCTACCCCGACGTTCAAGTCATAAAGTGACTTGTGCATCTGCTGCACCAGCGAGACGTATCCGTCCGGCTCTCCCGACCAACTCCTCGCTGGAACACCGCCGCCATAGGGCATAAAACTGATCGCGTTGGCTGAGTCGCGGCTCCACAAGATCGCCACGTCGTTATGGATCTTCAGCCCCACCAAGTGCGGCCCGACCTTTTCCAATTCATGGGCGGTGCGACTCATCTCTGCGTATGCGCGGTTCGGCTCCAAATCATGCGACAGGATGCCCTTCCAGTAAGTCTCCTGATTTGCCGCGATCGACGCCCAATGCCAGTACTCCACCATGTTTGCCCCGCTTGCCAAATAGGTGTACACATCCTCACGCAACTGACCGTCGTACGGTGGGAACTGACCCTGCGATGTCCACCCGATGGTTTGCGCATTCGTCTCTGTCACCAGGAAATTGCCGTGCTTCAGCGAGCGCGAAAAGTCGCTCTGCAGCGCCTGAAAGGACCCGTCGTAGTGATCCTGCGTGCCGTGGTAGATATTGTCGGCCACGATGTCGAGCGCGCCGGCGACGGCCTCTTCATTGACGTCGCGCTTCATCATGCCGCCGTAGTCGGTAGTAACGAACTGACGCGCACCTGCGCACTCGCGTACCAGCGTCGCCTGCCAGTGTAGGAAGTCGGTAACCCGCATCTGACTCCAACGCGACCACTCAAGCTTGTAGCCGGTCGAGATGGTTCCATCGCGCTTGGGCAAGTCTTCCCACGTATGCAGATTTTCGCCCCAGTAATTCAGAAACCAGGCTTTGCTCAGATTCTCGGGCGTTCCAAATTTCTTTTCGAGATAATGCTGGAAGCCGATGAAGACATCGGGATTCGCAGCGTCATAGCTGGATGTTTCGTTGTCGAGTTGCCATCCGATTACAGTGGCATTGTCCTTGTAGTGAGCGACGATGTGGCGGATCATCCGCTCAGCATAAAAACGGTATGCCGGTGAATCGGTGTCCATGTTCTGGCGAATCCCATAAGCGCTGGGCACCGGCTTGCCTCCAAAGGGACCGGGAGGAATGCGTTCGGCCAGGATTTCAGGGTGTTGATGCGCCATCCACGCAGGGACGGCATAGGTCGGGGTGCCGAGAATGACCTTGATGCCGGCCTTGCCCATCGCGTCGACTACGCGGTCCATCCATGCGTACTCAAAGCGCCCATCTTCAGGCTCCCACAAACTCCAGGTGGACTCGCCCATGCGCACGACGTTGAGTCCAGCGGCCTTCATGAGGGCAACGTCTTTATCGAGCCGGGCAGCTTGATCTCCGGGCATATATTCGTTGTAGTAAGCGGCACCGTAGAGCACGGTGGGAAAGTCGAGTGA
>JANXYB010000141.1 GCA_025350325.1 Acidobacteriaceae bacterium | reverse complement strand
AGCGCATTCATCGCTACCAGACCCACGGCAAACGCCGCCAACCCCAGCATTCCACGTGAGGTACCGCCCAGGTTGGCAGTAAGGAAGAACAGGGCCAACTGGCTTGGGGTCTCCGCCCCGACGCCGTGGAGTACGCCGATCAGGAATACCGACTTACCGGTGTACATCCATTGAAAGCGCTCCGGCTGCGGAGTTTCTTTATCGAAAACGCGGCGCATGCGCCATGCGAACCACAGAACCCCATTAATGGCGATGGCGAGACGGCTCTCAATGCGATTGTGGCTGTGGCCATGCGCGTCTTTCCTAAGAATTCCCGCTACTACACCGATGCCCAGCACAATCAGGGTGAGGCCGATGAGGCGCTCCGTCCAGTGATCGAGAGCCTCGGGCAGGCCTATATGAAGTTGCAATACGGCGACACCGAGCGCGACCACGGTGAAAGCGTGGCCGAGGGCGTAAGTCATTCCCAGCTTTAGCCCGCTGCGCCAATTCTGCTGCACTGCGGTGATGTCGGAGATGGCAGCCAGATGATCGTAGTCAAAGCCGTGGCGCAGGCCCAGCAGCAAGCAGGAACCGAGTGCGGCCTCGAGTTTCCAATCACTTAAAGTCGGCGTCACGGAAGCCCAGTATAGAGCAGGCAAGGTTACCTACGCACCGGTTAAGACTTGCAGATATAAGGGCGTGTAAGTCTGCTGAGGAAAGAGGCCTGAGCCAAGTTTTTGGACTTTGGCAGGTTGAGGTGATTGGCAACCAGCAGATTGTGAATTAATTTGCAGCTTGTAGGGCTACTTCGTAGTCCTTATAGTCGATTTTGACGATGGTCTGGCCGAGCAGACCACTGTTTGAGACCGCTTTGGCATGCGTGGCCATGGGAAATCCGTTTACTTTGGAATACTGACGAGACACTTCAGCCGCACTGGTCAGAAGCATTGGGCTCTTTGAAGCCGTGCCTTGCAGCTGAACTATCGAGAAGTCTTTAGCATCGACCCAGAGCTTTCCTTTGAAAAGGTACGGACTGTTTCTGCGTGGAGACAGGGAAATGGCAAGGCAGTCGCGGCCATCGATCTGCTGGGTCGCCGCTGGGTCAAGCTTCATATCGTAGTTTTGCGAATTGATGAGCGCTGTTTCAACGGTGCCTGGTTGGCTCAAGCGTTTTTCATTGTCGAGTACCGAACCCAATATTTCTCGACGTAGGAATGCCGAACCGCTTTCGGACAGCACGGTGAAATTCTTACCCTGACCTTTGCGGTAGACGGTTTTTACGGTCATCTCAGCAGCGGGATGATTCTCGTCGTGACTGCGAAAGACTGCATAGTGCTCTGTGTCGGAGTAGCTTGACACGTTATCGATGCGAGCTTTGACCGCTGCGTCTACGCCGCGAATGATTGCAGTGCCATCTGGCTCCTGAGAGATGACAGGAATGCTAATCGTGCAGAGCCCGGCAAGTACAAACCATTTGCACATAATGACTCTAAATTTAGAATTGCATATCATCGATGAAGCATCTTTCATCCCATTGGACTAATCGGACCCTGTTTTGGCACGTTGCGGTTGTGGTGCGGTGAGAACCTCAGTGAATTTGTGTCGTAGAGACGAACGGCGGACGCACCAAGAGCACTCGGTGACTTGAAGTCACTCGAGTGCTCTTGGATTCAGTCGATATAGGCGCTCAATACGAGTCTATGTTATCTATTCGCGGCTTCGGTTTTAGCACCCCGGATTGCGCTAATAAATGTATGCGCCTCGGGTGTGGCCGGTACATCGCCGGCCAGTACCGCACGCGTCGTAACGTCGGGGCCATAGACGGCTTTCATTGAGTCGTCATCGCGGCGAACGTCAGCGCCCGAAATAGTGAGGCCGGCGAACGCACCTTTGGCCCGCGAATAGGTGAGGATTTCGGTATTCATTTTCCAATCAGTATCGGCGGACGCGTGACGGCCCACCGGACCGGCAGCGGCAGAAGCATCGGCACCGACCTGGAACTTGCTGGCAAGCAAATGCTGCATGCCTTTCTCGTTTTGAATGATCATGACCAGGTCGACACCTTCAACGCCGATCTGCAGGCCCCAGCTACCGCCAGTGATTGCGAAGAAAGCGGGAGCGCTCCAACGACCATTGGCAGTGCGGCAAGAAGCAACGCCACGGCCGCCTTCAGCGCCGAATACAAATCCACCCTTGATCATGTGGGGAACTACAGCTACGCACTTGGCGTGACCAAGCACTTCTTCCGGTATGCCCTTGTCAGGGGCAGCCATGACCTCATGCAGGACTGCGGCCGCCTTGTCGAGCCGTTCGGTGGTCGCTTCGCGCGAAGATTTGTCAGCCGCCCAACTCATGGGGGCCAAGCTCAATACTGCGAGTGTCACCAGAAACTTTTTCATGATTCTCTACCTTTCGTGTAACCCTCGAGCCGGGTGCGCGCTCAGGGGGCAGGGTGAGGGCAATCACCTATGCCAGTTGGATTTCCCTCTGCGACTTGCGCCGAGGCGCGGCGCGGCTTCGGACTCTAGATCGCCATTATCGGTTGGAGGGATGCAATCCCCAATTGGTTGCTCCCGGACCCCAATCGTGTGCTCCCTGCAACACAGCCAACGAAGACCATGCATCCTGCTGCGCTATGCTTGACTGCATCTTCGGGCAGACTGCATGACCAACCAAGATGAGCAAAAACGCGAGTCAGGTGAATTGATGCGACAAGCCGTCTTAGTGTGCGGCGTTGTGCAGGGCGTCGGCTTCCGCCCGTTTGTTTATCGCCTCGCCTGTGAAGAAAAACTGGCTGGATTCATCGGCAACGACACGGATGGCGTAACCATCGAGGTTGAAGGAGATGCTGCGCGCGTCAAGGCATTTGTTGCGCGCCTGCGCAGTGAGACGCCGCCGCTTGCTCGCATCGATTCCATCACAGTGCGGGACGTTGCGGCGACCTGCGAGTCTGGTTTCAGAATCGTAGCAAGCGAGGTTTTAGGGCGCGTGAGCACAGGCATTCCGGCGGATGCGGCGACTTGCGCAGATTGCCTGCGCGAACTGCTCGACCCGGCTGACAGGCGATTTCATTACCCATTTCTCAACTGCACAAACTGTGGCCCGCGTTTCACGATTACGCGGCGCATCCCGTACGACAGACCGCAGACCTCGATGGCCAAATTCCCCATGTGCGCTGCCTGCCAGGCCGAATACGACGACCCGTTGAACCGGCGCTTTCATGCGCAGCCAAACGCATGTCGGGACTGCGGACCGCACGTGTGGCTCGAAGCTCCAAATGGGAGTGTAATTGAACGCATTGAATCGGCGGATGTTTCGCCGGTTCAAATGACGATCAGCAAACTGCTTGTTGGTGAAGTCGTAGCGATCAAGGGGATAGGCGGCTTTCATCTGAGTGTGGACGCAACCAACGAGGCGGCAGTCATGCTGTTGCGCAAGCGCAAGCATCGCTTCGGCAAGCCGCTGGCCATCATGGTGCGCGACCTCACAGCAGCGCGTGCGGTCTGTTTGCTTACGGCCGAGGAGGAAGCGCTCCTTGAATCGGCGGCGCGACCGGTAGTGCTGGCAGAGGCGCGGGCGAACAATGGACTGGCGCCATCATTGGCTCCTGGCGTGCCGTGGCTGGGAATATTCCTGCCCTACGCGCCGCTACAGCACCTGCTCTTTGCCGACGCGCGCGTGACCGCACTGGTCATGACCAGCGCCAATCTTAGTGAAGAACCGATCGCAATCGATAACGACGAAGCACGCGCGAGGCTCGGTTCGATCGCCGATGCATTTCTGATGCATGACCGCGAAATTCTGCAACGCTGCGACGATTCGGTGACGGCTGTTGTGGATGGAGCACCGCAGTTGATCCGCCGTTCGCGTGGGTTTGTCCCGCTTGGCGTGCAGTTGCCGCTTGAAACGCCCCCCCTGCTCGCGGTGGGAGGCCATTTGAAAAATGTGTTTGCGCTGGCACGCGGAAAGTTTGCCTACCAGAGTCAGCATCTCGGGGATCTTGAAAACTTGACGGGCATACAGTTCTTTAACGAGTCGCTCGATCATCTGATGCGCACTTTCGAGATAGAGCCGGGCGTAGTGGTGCACGATATGCACCCGGGTTATCAGTCAACAGCGTGGGCGAAGGAGTGGGCTGCCGAACGAGGATTGCGGCTGGTCGCAGTGCAGCATCACCATGCACATATCGCTGCGTGCATGGCTGAAAATGATGTGGATGAAACGGTCATTGGTCTGGCGTTGGATGGGACCGGATACGGGACCGACGGGCATGTGTGGGGCGGGGAAGTGCTGATCTGCAGCCTCGACGAGTTTGAGCGCTTTGCCGCTCTGGAGAATGTGCCGATGCCCGGCGGAGAAGCCTCCATCCGCGCGCCATGGCGCATGGCATTGGGCCACCTGCAAGCTGCGGGTTTCGATGTTGCGGATGCAGCGGTGCTTTCGATGTTGGGGGCGAAGAAGGAAGAGGCCAATGTGCTCTCGCGCGTGATCGAACGACGCGTGAACACTCCAATGACCTCAAGTTGCGGCAGGCTGTTCGACGCGGTAGCGTCAGTGGTGCTGCAGCGCCGCGAAGTGCATTACGAAGCGCAGGCGGCGATCGAACTGGAAGGGATCGCCATCCACGAACCTTGGGATCTTGAACTAGCCCCCAGGTACGAAGTCGAAATGTGCGGCGGCAACTGGCCCCAGCGTGAGCCGGTCCGTCTCAATGTTTCCCCACTGTGGCAAGGCATTGTGGATGATCTGCGCCGAGGTGAAGCCAAGGCGCGGATTGCGGCAGGCTTTCACGCTTCGATCGCCGCAGCGTTTGTGAAGGCTTGTGTGCTGGCGCGTGAGGCGACAGCAATCGGTCGTGTCGCTCTAAGTGGCGGGTGCATGCATAATCGGCGGCTTGCGCAACTACTTCGTATAGGCCTCGAAGGTGCGGGCTTCGAAGCCTTGCAACATCGCCGCGTCAGCCCCGGGGACGGAGGACTTAGTTATGGTCAAGTCGCGGTCGCAGCTGCAACGCTGCGGGGTGAAAGCGCAAGGCTATAAGCAAAATCTTAACCATATTGATTTAGGACAGCGGGCGTGGGTCTAGCCGGACAAGCGAACTAATTGTTCAGCTTGAATGCGTGGTCCGAGAATTGAAGTTCGCGGAATGCGCCCACGTACCATAGCTATTTCATCGCAGCGGTGCAGGCGTGGACAGCTCTGACAATCTTTGAAAATCTTATCCGGCAATTCCGTCTTGTCTTCGACGGCACGAAAACCATACTTGAAAAAGAAGTCGGGAATGCGCGTGAAGAGACAAACAGAATGAATGCCGTGCTCTTCAGCTTCTTCGATCAAGGCTCCCAAAATGCGGCCGCCGGCACCTTGCCCTTTAGCCTCTGGTTTGACGACTATGGAACGCACTTCAGATAAGTGCGGGCCGTAAAGATGCAGTGCTCCACAACCAAGAAAGGCGCCGCCATCCGATTCAGCGACAGTGAAATCGCGAATATTTTCGCATATTTCAGCAAACACGCGCTTGAGCAGCGTGCCGTCGGTTGAGAGCGAATTCACCAGGTCGTGCACGTTGGAAGCATCCTGGAGCAGTGCCTTACGCACCAGCATGGATAGCCTCCTTTAGGTGACGTTGTGTTGCCATGCGCTCGATCTTCTCGGCTGCCTCTACAATGGCCTGGCGCACACGGTTACGCGCGGTTCCACCAACAACGTCGTGACAGTCGAGGGTCGCGGTGAGAGTCATGGCCGCGTTAAAGTCTTCTGCAAACTCGTCGCCGAAACGATGTAATTCATCGAGTGTGAGGTCGCTGAGTTCGACGCCTTTCTCAATCGCGAAGCGCACGACATTCCCAACCTTTTCATGGGCGGTGCGAAACGGAACTCCTTTATGCACCAGGTAAGTCGCTGCAGCCATTGCATTCAAATAGCCGGATTGAGCGGCCTCATTCATTCGCTCAAAATTAAAGCCGAGCGCACTTGTGAACCTTGCCACGAGCGCGAGCATTTGCGGAACGAAATCGACAGAGAATGCCGGCTCCTGGGTCTCCTGCATATCTTTATTGTAGGCCAGGGGCAGACCCTTGAGCATCAATGTGACGGCCTGCGCGGCTCCATTGATCCGCCCCACTTTTGCGCGAATCAGCTCAGTCATATCGGGATTTTTTTTCTGGGGCATCGCACTCGAACCGGTTGAGAAAGCCTCTGGCAGCACGACGAAACCGAATTCAGCAGTGGCAAAAAGAGTGATCTCTTCTGCGAACCGGCTCAAGTGCAAACCAACGAACGTCAGAGCTTGTAAATATTCAAGAATGAAATCGCGATCGCTTGTGGCGTCGATGGAGTTCGCTGTTGGCGCGGTGAATCCAAGTTCGCGTGCCGCGATGGTGCGGTCAAGCGCAAGCGTTGCCCCGGCAACTGCTCCTGAGCCGAGAGGGCAATAGTTGAGGCGCGCTGCGCAATCCTCGAGTCGTGTCGCGTCCCGCAGCGCCATCTCGACGTTGGCCAAAAGCCAATGCGCAACCAGAACGGGCTCTGCCCGCTGCATGTGCGTATAGCTAGGCATGACCGCGTCCTTCGCATTTCGTGCCTGCGCGAGTAATGCATTGGCCCACAGGCCTAGCGACGACACCACCTCAACGATCTGAGCGCGAACATAAAGTCGCAGGTCAGTCGCGATTTGTTCATTGCGGCTACGCCCGGTGTGCAGTTTCAGTCCCAATGATCCGATGCGCTCTGCCAGCGACAGCTCGACGAAGTGATGAATGTCTTCGGCCGACGGATGATTTCTCACGAGCAGCTTGCCTTCGTCCGAAGCGTGGTCGGCGGAGATTGCATCGAGCGCATCACGCAGTTGGATCCCCTCATCCTTTGTCAGGATATTGGCTGCGACGAGTGTTGACGCGTGAGCTTTGCTGGCAGCTACCTCGTGTTCGAGCAGCTGCCAGTCAAATACGATGGAACGCTGCCACTGTTCGAACTCTGCATCGAGCGGCTCGCGAAAGCGGCCGGACCACATCTTCACGGATTGTTGTTCGTTCGACATTACAATGTTTCTGATTCCTTAGCCGTCGGTCAGATCGGCTCATTTGTTTTGACCGGTAGGTTAACGCAGCCATCTGCGGTATGCATTTCCTGTTCGCAATACTTAGCAAATAGCATGCTACTTTGCCTCGTCGGCGCTATTAAGCTGGGGTATTTCCGTGCCTTTGTTCAGAGTGAGGAGACCGGCTTGAGCATAGGTGAGGAGTTTTGCGCGAGTGTCACTAATATCCAGATTGCGCATAGTAAGTTGTCCAATGCGATCGCGCGGGGAGAAGGCGGATTCAGTCTTCTCCATACTGAGGCGCTCGGGATAGAACGTGAGGTTGGGCGATTCGGTGTTGAGAATGGAGTAGTCATTGCCGCGACGCAACTCCAGGGTGACCTCGCCCGTGATAGGCCGGGCGACCCAGCGCTGGGCGGATTCGCGGAGCATGATTGCCTGAGAGTCGAACCAACGACCTTGATATAGCAGGCGGCCAAGCTTGCGGCCATTATCGCGATACTGCTCGATGGTGTCCTCGTTGTGAATGCCTGTGATGAGGCGCTCGTAAGCGATAAAGAGCAGCGCCAGGCCCGGAGACTCGTAGATGCCGCGGCTCTTCGCCTCGATGATACGGTTCTCGATCTGGTCTGACATGCCGAGCCCGTGACGTCCTCCGATGCGGTTGGCTTCGACGAGCAGAGCGACCGGATCGTTAAATTGCTGACCGTTGAGAGCGATAGGGAAGCCTGCTTCGAAGCGAATGGCGACCTCTTCGCGGGGGATCACGACATCGTCGCGCCAGAAGGCGGTGCCCATGATGGGATCGACGATCTTGACGGATGTCGACAGATGCTCAAGGTCCTTGGCTTCGTGAGTCGCGCCAAGAATGTTTGAATCTGTTGAATAAGCTTTTTCCGCTGACATCTTATAGGCGAAGCCGGAGCGCTGCATGAAAGCCGACATCTCGGCGCGGCCACCGAGCTCGTCGATGAAAGCGGTATCGAGCCAAGGTTTATATACCTTAAGGCTGGGATTGGCGAGCAGTCCGTAGCGGTAAAAGCGCTCGATGTCGTTCCCTTTGAAAGTGGACCCGTCGCCCCAGATATTGACATCGTCTTCCTTCATGGCGGCTACCAGCATCGTGCCTGTGACCGCCCGACCAATGGGGGTGGTGTTGAAGTAAGTGACGCCGGCGGTGGCGATGTGGAAGGCCCCGGCCTGGAGCGCTGCTATGCCTTCACGAACCAGCGGGCCGCGGCAGTCGATAAGGCGAGCCTTTTCGGCGCCGTACTCGAGAGCCGCGCGCGGAATCGCATCGTAGTCTGCTTCATCTGGTTGGCCAAGGTTCGCCGTATAGGCATAGGGAATCGCACCCTTCTGCTTCATCCAGTGCAGAGCAGCGGAGGTGTCAAGCCCGCCGGAGAAGGCAATGCCAACCTTCTGGCCGACAGGAAGGGATTCAAGAATTACAGACATGCTTACAAAACCTCAAAGATTACTTGTGAAACGGTGGCCCGCTTGCGCGAGAAGATCATTGAAAGCTTGGAACATTGGCGAGACCACCAAGCAGTAACAGCAATAATGCCTTCTGCGCGTGCATGCGATTTTCTGCCTGATCGAACACGATGGATTGCGGGCCATCGAGCACGGCATCCGTGACTTCAGCGTTGCGTCGCGCGGGCAGGCAATGCATAAAAACCGCACGTTGCGCAGCCTTTTGCATCAGTGCATCGTTCACCTGAAAAGGTCTGAAGATAGGTGCGCGCTTGGTCGATTCATGCTCGAACCCCATGCTTACGCAAACGTCGGTGTACACTGCGTCTGCTCCTTCGACGGCGGCTTGCGGATCCTGCAGGAGGCGAAGCTCGCAGCCGTTGGCCTCGCCGATTTCACGGGCTTTGGTAACAATTTCAATGTCGGGGGAGTAGCCGCGCGGGGTAGCCACCGTCACATTGGCGCCGAGTTGAGCACCAGTCAACATAAGCGAATGACAAACGTTGTTGCCGTCTCCGACGTAAGTAAAGTTGAGCCCGGCAGCCGATCCGAAGTGTTCCTCAAGCGTCATGAAATCAGCCAGCGCCTGGCAGGGATGTTCGAAGTCGGACAGGGCATTGATGACCGGGACGCGTGAGTTGGCGGCCATCTCGGTGATGGTGTCATGCGCGTAGGTTCGTAGCACGATCACATCGACCCAGCGTTCAACATTGCGCGCGATGTCTGCGATAGCCTCCCGTTCACCGAGAGGTGAACTGGTCTGGTCGACAAAGATCGCGTTGCCGCCCATGGTGTTGATTCCAGTCTCAAAAGCCAGCCGCGTGCGCAGGCTTGCCTTCTCAAACATAAGCACCATTTGCTTGGCATCGAGAGCGTGACGGTATTCACGCGGATTGCGTTTCACGTCGTGGCCAAGCTTGAGTGTGGCGCGCACTTCACCGCTGGTTAAGTCGGCGATTGAACACATATCTTCGCCGGCGAGGCGCGCTGCTGCGGCAAGAATGTCGTCATCTTTATATACCGGGGTTATGGTGTCCCGGTCCTCAATGGTAGCTTTGCTAGCCACGTTTGTTTCCTCCTGCGGATAGTGATGATGCCTCTGCGGCGGCCTGAGCGCCGCTTGACTCCTCGGCCTTTTCTTTTAAGATTTCATCAAGCGCCTGAATGGCAGTATCGACATGCGCACGTTCCAGAATGAAGGGCGGCAAGAAGCGAAGCACCGTGTCGCTGGTGCAATTGATCACGATGTGTCGTTTCAACATTTCAGCGACTGCGTGCTTGGCCAGGTCTGCCGAATCAAGCTCTGCCGCAATCATCAATCCTTTGCCACGCACGTCGATGATGGCTTCGTGATCCGCAGCCAGCCAGCGTAGCTGCGCTTGAAAATAATTGCCTACTTCGGTCGCATGGGCCAATAGGCCCTCTTTTTCGATGGCCCCGATAACGGCGACGGCAACAGCGCACGCCAACGGGCCACCACCAAAGGTCGTGCCGTGCATTCCGGCATGAATGGCGCGTGCGGCCTCTTCATTGCATAGCACCGCGCCGATAGGGATGCCGCCTGCCAAGGGCTTAGCCAGCGTAGCGATATCGGGCAAAATGTCGTAGTGCTGATAGGCGCACCACTTGCCCGTCCTGCCCATGCCAGATTGAATTTCGTCGACCACCAGCAGTGCGCCGGTAGATCTTGTGAGCGCGCGAGCCTCGGCAAAGAATTCCTGCGTCAGGGGGCGAATTCCACCTTCGCCTTGAATAGATTCAACGAGGATCGCGCAAACTTCATTAGAAAACTTTGCGCGCAAATCTGCCACGTCGTTGAAGCGAACAAATTCCACACCGGGAACGACTGGGCCGAATGGTTCGCGGTACTTGGCCTTGTAGGTGGTTGACATCGATCCGTACGTGCGACCATGAAAGCTTTGTTCAAGCGCCAAAAACTTTGTGCCAATGTGTTTGCCTTCGCTGCGCAGGAGACCGGCGTGAGCACGAGCTAACTTCAGCGCGCCTTCCCATGCTTCGGTCCCCGTGTTCGAAAAGAAAGCCCGATCAAGTCCGGTGCGTTGGGTGAGAAGCAGGGCGAGTTCAGCCTGGCCCTCATGGTAGAACAGGTTCGATGTGTGGATCAGTTTACGGCTCTGACGTGCGATTGCATCTTCGATTGCCGGATGAGAGTAGCCGAGCGCGTTTACGCCGATGCCGCTAAGCAAATCGAGGTAGCGGGCGCCGTTCTCATCGATAATGTGAACACCTTCGCCGCCGACAAAGAGAATCGGGTTGCGATCGTAAGTCTGGAGCAGCAGCCTAGATTCAGCCGCGCGAATTTGGTCAAGATTCATTGCGTCCAATCTCCTCAGGCCACCATGACTTCAGTGCCGTGGGCTACGCGGGAACTGCACAGGTCGGGAAGGGAACCGGCTGCCTCCGCCGGCAAAATTCTTACACGCTTTACGCCGTTCAGCAGAGCTTCGCGGCAGGCAGCCAGCTTGGGTAGCATGCCGCCGGAGATGACAGCGCTCTTAGCCATCTCCGCAATCTGATCAATGCTGAGCCATCGTAATACTGCGCCGCCGGCATCCTTGACGCCAGGCACGTCGGTGAGGAAAACGAGTGCATCTACGCGGCATGCGATAGCGCACGCAGCCGCCATCTCATCTGCATTGATGTTGTAGTATTCTCCGTCGAAGCCGAGTGCCATTGAAGAGATGACAGGCACGCCGTTCAGATTCCAGATGGCTTCAATCCAACGCGGGTCGCTCGCTGCAATCTCGCCGACAAAACCGAGGTCCGGTGCCGTGCGTTTCTTCCGCGCGCGAAACAGCAGACCGTCTGCACCCGACATTCCAACGGCGGGTTGACCGAGGCAACCTAAAGCGGCAACGATGCCTTTGTTCACCTTGCCCGCAAGCACCATCAACGCTACGTCCCGCGTCGCAGCGTCAGTAACGCGCAACCCATTGATGAACGTACTCTCCATGCCGAGTGTCTTGAGCATGCGTGTCAGTTGCAGGCCGCCACCGTGCACCACAGCGACCTGGTGACCATCGCGCACAAGCTCTGTGATGGCGCGGGTGCAGCCCTGAAGGAGCATTGGAGACTCGAGGCCCGCCCCTCCAAGTTTGACGACGTATTTCATTCAAGTCCCTCTGCTTCGTCCCAACCGAGCATTACATTGAAATTTTGCACTGCCTGACCCGATGCACCTTTTAATAAATTGTCGAGGCAACTGATAATTACAGCGCGTTTGCCATCTGGGGCTAATTGAAAACCGATGTCAGCGTAGTTCGTCCTCACAGAGTGCTGAATCTGCGGCAAGTTTTTTTCGTAGATTCTTACCATGGGGCTGCCGCCAAAAAATTCGCTATAGGCATCGGCAATGCTAGTCCGCGTTTGCGTGTCGTTAAATTTCACATAGATCGTGGAGAGGATGCCGCGCGGAATGGGAAGCAGGTGGGGCGTGAAGACGATGCTACCAGCGTCTATCCCGATTTGCTCGAGCAACTCACCGGTGTGGCGGTGATCAAAAACGCCATACGCTGAGAAGTTATTTGCCGCATGCATGAAGTGCGTCTTAGCCGTGGGCGCCTTACCCGCTCCGCTGACGCCGCTTTTAGCATCCGCGACAATGCCGTGTGAAATGTCAATCAATCCCGCAGCCACCAGCGGCCGCAACGCCAGAATTATCGAGGTTGCGTAGCACCCGGGATTGGCGACCAGCCGCGCGTCAAAGATGTCTGCACGATGCAATTCAGGGAGGCCGTAAACGGCTTGTGCCTGCGTGGCCAGCGCCACATTTGAACCCTCGTCCTCAAACGCGTAGATTCCGCGGTTGGTTGCTTCACTCAAGCGCCATGCGCCGCTAAGATCGATCACCCGAAGTCCCTGTGCCAGCGCCTCCGGCACCCACTGGCGAGATTGCTCGTGCGGCGTAGCGAGAAACAAAACGGCGACGCCGCGATCCTTGAGGAGCTCCCACGAAAAAGGTTGCAGCAGCAACTCGCCGCTGCCTTTACTATCCGCCAGTTGAGGATGAATGTGCGCGAGGGGAATGCCGCCTCGTTTAGCGTCGTCAGCATCAAGCCGGCCTGCGAATACCGGAGGCATACCCTTGAGTTTTGGATGATGCAGCAGCAGGCGCGCTAATTCCGCGCCAGCGTACCCGGTCAATCCTAGAACGGCTGTCTGCAATGGTTTAGTCATGACTCTAACATCGTCCTCAAGCGTGCTTCGACGTTCGAAGCCGTGCGTACATCGGGACAGATCACCAGCACCGTGTCATCGCCCGCAACCGTGCCTACAACATCGGTCCAGCTCTCATGGTCCAGTGCCGCGGCTAGCGGTTGTGCGCCACCCATCACCGTTACCATTACCACCTGATTCATCGCTTTAGTGACCCGCAAAGCGAAACTCTCGATCATATCGGCGACGGTAGGAGGTGCGTCATCTTCAGTCGCATCGCCACCGTTACCGTTGGTACTTCCGTTGGGTAGGGAATATCCGCCTGGGCCTTTGGAGAGACGCAGTTCATGTACGTCGCGCGAAAGGGTGGCCTGCGTGACCGCAAATCCTTTACGGCGCAACTTGCGGCGCAACTCATCTTGATTTGCCACCAGGGCGTGCGCCACCAGGGCGCGTATTGCATCGTGTCTCTGAACTTTCATGGCAGATTCCGGCGGGGCAAAAACGCCACTCTTGCGGGCGTGTGTACGGGCATAAATATACATTAGAAATGTATATGTATGCAATTCTGTAGTGAGAGATGGATGAATGCACGCGGCGGAGACGGTCGGACCGCGCGGCGCGTAGCAGGCGTGAGTGAAGCCCCGTACCAACTGCGCACGCAATTGGTGAGCGCATGCAACGGGTCGCCGCTGTTACACTCTCGGCTGGCCTTGTTAACGCCGGGCAAGAGGTCAATATCACCCAAAATGACATCTGCTGATTCGCTCGCCACTATCAATGACCTGTTTTGCCGTGTCGCCGATGCCGGCAACGCGCGCGCCATTCTCTGGCAGGATGAATTCGCCCAGTGGCAGCCTATTTCTTCTGACCAGATCTACCAGCGGGTGCGGGCACTGGCTGGTGCGTTCCGTAGTTGGGGGGCCCAGAAGGGCGAGCGGATAGCTCTGATCGGGGAAAACCGCTGGGAGTGGGCGGTCACTGATTTCGCGGCACTGGCTATAGGCGCGGTCGACGTACCCGTCTACCCGACGCTCACCGGCGAACAGATCGCAATCTTGATCAAGGACGCGGGATGCCGCATCGCCGTCGTTTCGACGCGACAGCAATTTGAAAAACTGAATGCAGTTCGAGATCAGACTTCGCTCGAGCACATTGTCATCATGGACTCGGCCGCCGCATCCGAGGGAGCCATCTCTTTTTCTGAGGTGATTGCAGGTGCCGATGCACGCGGGTCGCAGCGTGATCCCCTGTTCGATGAGATGGTCCGCTGGGTAAAGCCCGAAGATCTAGCCACGCTGATTTATACCTCCGGCACGACTGGCGAGCCCAAGGGCGTGATGCTAACCCACGGCAACATCGCGGCAAATCAAAATCTAGCCGCCGTCGAATTTGGATTTAATTCATCGGATGCGTGCATCTCATTTTTGCCTCTTTCGCACATTACTGCCCGGGCACTTGACTATGTGATGTACCGCTCTGGCGCTCAAGTGGCTTACTGTTCGCAATTCGACAAATTGCCGCAGGCCATGCGCGAAATTAGGCCGACGGTCATCGTCGGGGTTCCGCGCGTGTACGAAAAGATTCGCCAGGAAGTGGAACGCCGCGCAGCCTTGTCGCCGGTGAAGAAGCGCATCCTTTCCTGGGCAATCGGAACTGGTGTCAGGCACGGAGAGGCCGTGTACAGCGGGGCACAACCCACCACGCTGGCTTGGAAGCTGGCAAACAAGCTTGCCTATAGCAAGGTCGCCGAAGCCTTTGGAGGCCGTGTCAGGATTTTTGTTTCCGGTGGCGCTCCCCTTGGCATCGACACTGTCAAGTGGTTTGCCTCAGTAGGCATCGCTGTTTTGGAAGGCTACGGCCTGACCGAGACATCGCCCGTGATTGCATTGAACACGCCGCGGGCGCAGCGCATGGGCTCGGTCGGGCGCAAACTGCCCAACGTCGAGGTTAAATTCGCAGAGGACGGGGAACTGCTGGTACGCGGACCCGCGGTGTTTAGAGGCTATTGGCAAAAGCCCGCCTCTACTGCTGAATGCTTCGATACGGATGGTTGGTTTCGCACTGGCGATATAGGTCATCTCGATAGCGATGGCTTTCTGTACATCACCGATCGTAAGAAGGAACTACTCAAAACATCGGGCGGGAAGCTTGTCGCGCCTCAACCGATCGAAAGCAAATTGAAAAACAATTCGCTGGTGGCACATGCGGCGCTGGTTGGCGACAAACACAAATTCGTAGTCGCACTCATTTCCCCGAACTTCGCAGCGCTCAAAGAGTGGGCCAAACAGCACGGGATAGAGGCGAAGACGTACGAAGAGTTGGTATCCGAGAGTCGCGTCGTGGCCTTGTTCAACGAGATTGTGCGGGAAGCCAATGGTAGTCTCGCAAAATTCGAGACGATCAAGCGGTTCAAAGTAGTGCCGGATGAGTGGTCGCAGGATTCGGGCGAACTGACGCCATCGATGAAACTCAAGCGTCGCGCGATTACTGCACGTTACGGGGCGGTAATCGACGACCTTTACGCGGACGAAGCACCCGCACACGGCGAATAGGCGAGCCTAGCCGGCTTAATTCCTTTTTGCCGAAAAGAGTTCCCTTACTCCACATAATTTTCAGGCCGCGAAAGAATGGCGCACCCCATGCGCCCATGGCCAGCAGGCTGCCAAAGAGAATGATGGCATCGATACTGATGCGCCCGTCGCGTGACCAGTAGGCGTCCGGTTCGAGGTTCAACCACAAGGCGAACTCGTCGAGCGTCAACGCCGCGCCTACTCCGTAACTGACCGACATGAGGCGACTAAGAAAAATACCCATCGCGGTGTGCGACCGGCCAAGGTCTAAGAGCCAGCCATAACCCACCAGCAGCAGAATGAGGATTCCCCAGACCAGGTGATGGATATGCAGGCCGCGCACCATGACCCATGCCCATGGACCGTGATTGTGAATCACCTGGCTAACCAGCAGACGAACACCGGCAAAGGTGAAAAAGAAAGATACGGAGGCTATGAACATGCGGCGCCGCGGGCGATCAGGAATGGTAGTGCGTACCAGAAATCCAAGGCGAGTCAGCTGCAGCAGAATCAGCAGCAGCAACACCACAATGCTGGCAAAAACTAACAGTAAGAGTGCACCTGATCCGGGCATACCCTATTGAACCATTTCAGACTGCGGTTCCGGGATGGAATTGCGCTGCCCCGGAAGACTTCAGGAAGCGTGAGGCCGGTCACGATCTATCGTTGCACCACCGGCCTATACTAATCAGGGCGTCACAAGCGAAAACCTGCTTGGTTTGACCCTCGCTGTGAAGAAGTTCTCAGCTCGGACCGCATCGCCAGTATTGCGACGGCCGATCAAGTTTCGATCAGGAGATTCTACGATGCGAGTTGCTTTGTTGACCGGCGGCGGAGACTGCCCCGGATTGAATGCGGTCATCTACGCTGCAGTGAGAAAAGGGATTCAAACCTACGGCGATGAGTTTATTGGCTTTCTAAACGGTTGGCGCGGCGTACTTGACAATAACTGGATTCCGCTGACGCTCGATAGTACGGACGGCATTCAACTCAAGGGTGGCACGATCCTCCATTCTTCTCGCACCAATGTTAAGAAGATCCCAGGTGGCATCGAAAAAGTGCAGGAAGTCTTGAAGACCAACAATATCGATGCTCTCATTGCTCTCGGAGGCGACGACACGCAGTCGGTCACGCTCTTTCTGAGCGAGCATGGCGTGCCCAGCGTCGGCGTTCCCAAGACCATCGACAACGACATCAATGGGACCGATACGACGTTCGGTTTTGATACTGCGGTGTCGATCGCCACGGAAGCCATCGACCGCATTCGCACCACCGCCGACTCGCACAATCGTGTCATCGTGGTTGAAGTGATGGGCCGGGACGCAGGCTGGATCGCCTATGCCTCTGGAATCGCCGGTGGAGCGCATGTCGTACTCGTTCCTGAAAAGGATATCGACATCGAACACGTCTGCGCCCTGCTCAAGTACAACTACGACCATGGCAAGCATTACGGCGTTGTCGTAGTGGCAGAGGGCTGCCATCTGCCCAAGGTCGGCCAGATCATGGGCGATGCGAAGACGGATTCGTTTGGCCACGCACGGCTCTCGGGGATCGGCGAGGCCCTGGCTAAGTTGATTGAAGAAAAGACAGGCTTCGAAACCCGTTCAGTCAATCTTGGACACACGCAGCGTGGCGGCGTACCGACGGCCTTTGACCGCCTGCTCGGCCAGCGTTATGGGCTGCACGCGATCGACATGGTTCACGATAAGAAGTGGGGTCGCATCGCGGTGCTCAAGGGCCTCGACGTCACCGACATCACGATCAAAGAGGCTATCGCCAGCAATCGTCGTCTTGATGAGCGCTTCTTCAACGTGATCAAGGACCTCGAAGCTAAGGTATAGCTTTCAACTTTATGATTTAAAGAGCCATGCTGAAGTTTCTGTGCGGCTCTCTGACTTGTGCGTAGAGTTGAATCATGGTCTATCGCCTCTTTACGCCTGAAGACTTCGATGAGTTGTATGCGATCGAAGAGGCGTCTTTTAAGCCACCGTACCGGTTTAGCCGGCGCTACATGCGGCAACTCGTCGAGTCTGCCGCAACAGCAACGTGGATCGCAGCGTCAACAAGTCGGATGGCGGGCTTTGCGATCGTGGGCTGGACGACAGCCTCAAGCGGAATTGTCGCCTATATTCAGACTATTGAGGTCGCACCGGAACTGCGTTCTCAAGGTATAGGTGGCGAGCTTCTGCACCGCGTAGAAGGATCAGCAAACGCGGAGGGCGCCGTCGAAATCTGGCTTCATGTGGATGCGAAAAATGAGGGAGCTATTCAGTTGTACCGTGCGAATGGCTATCAAAACGAAGGTCGCGAAGAGAATTATTACGCACGCGGTCGAGCCGCAGAGATTTATCGCAAAAGCCTGAGAGCCACGTTGGCTGAATAGCAGATGTCTGTGCGGTAGAGGGTTGAGTCATTAATCCTCTAAGATCACCGATCTCCGATCAACTGGTTCCCAAGGATCGCGCTCAGGGTAGTGCGGGTTTTTCAGCTTTTTGAGTTCGCTCGCAATTTTCGCCTCTGCCGATAGATAGAAGGAGCATTCATGTCCATTGGGAATCCCAATCTGCCAAAGCTCGTCAGCGCGCTGCGCATATACACGCGCCAGGCGTTCGTTCACGACATGCTCGCGGGCATCACCGTCGGCCTTGTGGCTCTTCCGCTCGCGATGGCTTTCGGCATCGCTTCCGGCGTCACTCCGCAAGCTGGACTCTACACGGCGGTCGTGGCCGGTTTTATCATTTCGGCGCTGGGCGGCTCGCGTACGCAGATTGGCGGACCCACCGGCGCATTCGTTGTAATCGTGGCCGGTATCGTTGCCCGCTTTGGAATGAGTGGCTTGGCTATGGTGACCTTGATGGCGGGCATCATCCTGCTCGCGATGGGACTCACCGGCCTCGGCGCGGCAGTGCGATTTATTCCGCGAATGGTCGTCATCGGCTTCACCAACGGAATTGCCGTGCTCATCGCGTCGACACAGATTAAAGACTTTTTCGGCCTGCGAACCGGACCCGTTCCGAGCGAATTTTTGTCGCGCATCAAATTGCTGACCGCCAACTCCGCCAGCGTCAACTGGTCGGCTCTCGGGCTCGGCATTGGTACGTTGGCCATTCTGATTCTTTTGCCGCGCATCACGCGGCGAGTGCCCGCATCGATAGTGGCTCTGCTGGCCTGCACCGCGATCAGCACGGCATTCCACTTGTCGGTTGAAACCATTGGCACAAAGTTTGGCGGCATCCCGCGCGGGTTGCCTCCATTTGCGATTCCCGACTTTCATGCCGAACACATTCTTCCGCTGATTCCCTCAGCATTCACCGTGGCACTGCTCGCGGCACTTGAGAGCATGCTCTCCGCTGTGGTCGCCGATGGCATGACCGGCGATCGCCACAATTCCAATGTTGAACTGGTAGCGCAGGGTATCGCGAATATTCTGTCGCCGGTGTTCGGCGGTATTCCCGCTACTGGAGCTATCGCCCGTACCGCAACTAACATCCGTGCCGGCGCGCGCTCGCCGGTTGCGGGCATGGTGGCTGCGGCCACTTTGTTGGCGATTCTCGTGGTTGCGGCGCCGCTTGCCAGTTATATTCCCCTTGCAACGCTGGCTGCTGTGCTCTTCGTCGTGGCTTTCAATATGGGCGAATGGCGCGAGATTGGCGCAATCCTGCAGCTCGATCTCACCGCTATCTCGGTGTGGCTTGTCACGTTTTCACTCACCGTATTCGCTGATCTCACCGTGGCAGTCGGCATTGGCCTCGCTCTCGCTGCATTGCTTTACATCTATCGAGTCGCTGAAACCACAACCGTATCCCCAGTGACCGACGAATACATACGCGATGGCTTACCGCACGTTTTGCAGGGCCGCATCGTGCCAGAGTTTGTAACGCTGCTGCGCATTCACGGGCCTTTTTTGTTTGGCACAACAGAAAAATTGGTCGAAGCCACAATCAACCTTGAAGCATTTTCACCAATCGTGATTTTGCGGCTGCGTAACATGACCGCCATCGACGCGACGGGCAGCCATGCAATTGAGACTTTTGCCATGCGGCTCAGAACATCGGGTCGCACCTTGCTGCTGTGCGGGGCAATGGAGCAGCCGTCAAAGCTGCTGCTTCATCCTCGGTTCCTCGACCGCCTAGGCCGTGAAAATATTTTGCCCAACATCCAGGCCGCGTTGGATCGCGCCAGGGCATTAAACGCGTCTGAGCCCAAGCCGGTCGCCGCTTAGCCTCACGTCGCTATGCCTTAGGCTTGTCAAACGGCTGTCTGTCGGAAATGCGGGGACGATTCTCGGCCTGCAACTGTTTCGCTACCTGCTCGACTTCGTGAAAAACGCGGAGCAGATTTTCCCCCAGGATCTTGCGGCAGTCGTTGGCGGAATAGCCGCGCTGCATCAATGCCGCAGTAATTTTAGGCAGGTCCGCCGGCGAATCCAATCCTTCCGGAAGCTGTCCGTCCACGCCGTCAAAATCCGAGCCAAGCCCCACATGATCTATGCCGGCAATCTTTGCGATGTGATCGATGTGGTCGATCAACGCCGATAGCGGCGGCCGCGGAATCTTGTCAGCAAATTGGCGCTGCAACTTCGATACTTCGGCCTCCGGTGCGTCTTTGCTCTCAGCCTTGTACTTGTCTTTTAGAGCCTGGACTGCCTTATCCACTTCAGGCTTCTGGGCGGCCTGCGCATCGCGATACGCCTGTGAGATGAACGCGGAGTAAAAATTTACCTGCACCACTCCGCCTTTTGAATTGGGCCCGCCTGAATTGGCCACTGCGCGCAACATATCGTCGGTCATGTTGCGCGGCGCATTGCACAGCGCGCGCGCCGCAGAGTGCGATGCGATCACAGGCGCACGGGTAATCACCAGCGTGCGGAAGAATGTGCGGTCCGAGACGTGCGAGATGTCCACCATCATTCCGAGGCGATTCATTTCGTAAACAACATCTTTACCAAATTCGCTGAGGCCCTCTTTAGTGTGCGGAATGGAGACATCGTCGATGTCGCCCGAGCTGTCGGCCCATGAGTTTGAGTTGGACCAGGTCAACGTCATGTAGCGCACGCCGAGCGCGTAATACTGGCGCAGCAAAGCCAGAGAGTCCTCGATCGAGTGGCCGCCCTCAATACCCATCAAAACGGCTAGCTTGTGATTGCGGTGAGCCTCTTCAATACCAGCCGCGGTGGCAACGAACTCGACCTGACCAGGATGCTTCGCTACCTGCTGCTTGACCGCGTCGACTAAAACCAGCGTCCGCCGAGCGTAGTGGCCCTTGTTAGGAACAGGATCGACCCAAATGGAGAAGAATTCTGCGCCTAGGTTGCCCTTGTGCACCGACTCCAGGTTAAAGTTGCCGTCCTTGAGAGGGTCGCCAAGGTCGAAATTCTCATCGACAAAACGTTGCGGCGTATCGGCGTGTGTGTCTATGACGATAGCGGAACGATGAACAGATTCAGGACTGAGTTTTGGGGTCATGTTCGGGGAAGGCCTGGCTGAAGTCTGGGCGCACAGCATGGCCGGAACACCGACCAGCAGGGATGCGAAAAGGGCGCGTATCTGCATAAGCTTGGGATGAGTGTATACCGGCTCGAACGATTCGCTGCAGGTAGTTGTGTCGCTACAAGTAAGTAACAGTAGGTCGCTGGGCAGCAAACGGCCTGGGCAATCCATCGTCAGGCTCCCTAACGAATGGGAAACGCTTCTTGATCCGGGGAAATGGCCCCTCAAATAGCTGTATGAAAGTCGCGCTTCGCCGGTGCTTAGAATGAGCAACCAGCAGAGTTACAGCGTTGCTGCGCAATCCGTCGAGAGATGGTTTCGTGGAAATGGACAGGCGAGTGCGGGCCTGCCCTCTCGAACGCCAGAAAAAATATGAAAGAATGAAAAATGTAGGAATCGTGGGAAATGCAAGTGATTCTTCGTGCTGACGCTAAAACAAAGCAGTTCGGCAGCGCAGGACCGAACAAGGAACAGAAACATAGCATCCAGATCTGTAAAATTCGGCGCCTACACAACATCACTTACCCCGTCCGTTTCCGTTCCCGCAATAACACCGACCTGATCAGAAAGGCAGAACCGGAAGCGTATTTCTCAGGAAATCATGCAAGATCAAGGGCAAGCGGAGACGGTCAGATCGAACGATCAGAGGCCACGCTATAGGGCTGACATAAATGGTTTGCGCGGGTTAGCTGTTTCATCGGTAGTGCTCTATCACTACTTTGGAGGACTCTTCAGCGGCGGCTTCACCGGAGTAGATGTCTTCTTCGTTATATCGGGATACCTACTCAGCGAAATTATTATCACTGACGTCAGGGCTGGAGATTTTCGCTTCAGCAAATTTTATGAGCGCCGCATACGACGGATCTTCCCAGCTCTCTTCTTTTAATTCGCGTGCAGCACTGTATTCGCATGGCTCTTCCTGCTGCCCTCCGACGTGATTTCATTCAGTCATTCGCTTTTGGCGGCTTCTCTTTCCGCATCCAATTTCTACTTTGAGAAAACGTCTAATTATTTTGATGCTCCTGCCGCAACTATTCCGTTGCTACACACTTGGTCCCTCGCCGTTGAAGAGCAGTTCTACATTGTGCTTCCTATTTTCCTCGTTCTTACACATCGTTACCTACGCAGTTATATGCGAGCCATAATAATCTTGGCCGCGCTTATTTCGTTTGTTTGGAGCGTTTATGAAGTCCGGTCAAATCCGGGTGCAGCTTTCTTATTGCCATTCGGCAGAACATGGGAACTACTGATCGGCACCGTCCTGGCTCTGCGCATCATCCCTGTTCCGCGTTCACAGGTTTTGCGAGAATTATTGTCTGGATCGGGAATCATAGGTATATTGGCGCCGGTTTTTATTTTTACGCAGAACACTCGCTTTCCAGGGGAATACGCCTTGTTGCCGTGCGCTGCCTCTGCAGCCATTATTCTCTCCGGACAAGATCAAGGCACCACCTTGGGAAGTTGGCTACTCTCACGAAGAACGATCGTGTTCCTCGGCTTGATCTCGTACTCGCTCTATTTGTGGCACTGGCCTTTGCTGGTTTTCAGCAAGATCGCTGTGTTTCAAACCTTTGATGTGCCTGCAATCGGCACTCATTTAGTCCTTGCCATCATGGCAATCATTTTGGCCACAGTGTCCTGGCGCTGTGTGGAGAGTCCTTTCCGCAAAGGTCCGCGGCGACCGGGCAAGCGCAGCATCCTGATCTTAGGAGCAGTCTGCGTGACGTCCTTTTGTGCCTTGGCTGTGGCGTTGTCGTCGACTCGCGGCATCAGCGGGAGATTTCCCGCGTCTGCGTACGCGATGGCCGACTACCTCGATTACACGAGTTCCCATCCTGTCGAGGCAAAGCAGATTTTCCGTTTGGGATCTTGTTTCCTAGAACGCCGTGAATCTGTCGACCACTTTGATGAGGAACTATGCCTTGCCCCTGGGACGAGGAAAAGCAAAGTGCTTTTGTTCGGCGATAGTCACGCGGCGAATCTTTATTACGGACTTGAGACAGCCGTCGCTAAGACACATTTCCTTCAAGCCACCTCGTCTTCGTGCCCTCCTACATTCACGCAGAGTCTTCACGTAACTCCGGAGTGCCTTGAATTTGTCAGAAGAGTTTACGACCAGTACATTCCTCGAGAATCCATCACAATGGTCCTTCTAAATGCACAATGGAGTCCAACCGACCTCGACCGTATTGGTGACAGCGTTAATTTACTGCGCCGTAGGGGCCTGACGATCGTGATTTTTGGTCCGCTGCCGACTTACGATACCGCTCTGCCCCGGCTGATGGCGAAGTCGATCGCGAACGGCCGGGTTGACTTTGCCCCCTTGCATCTCGATTCAACGCAGCTCACCCTGGATGCGGAAATGGAGAAAAGGGCTAAGGAGAATTGGCATGTTCAATACGTATCCCTGATCAAGATTCTTTGTTCCAGCAAGGGCTGCCAGGAGTATGCCGCCCCGGGCGTGCCGCTGCAGTTTGACATGAGCCATTTGACTCTGGAGGGCTCGGTATATCTGGGCCGCGAGATTGCAACCCGCTATCCTCAGTTGTTTGAGGCCAAGTGACCGTTACCTGCGGAGCCGTCCACATCGCTTTTTATTTTGTCACACCATCTGTGAATGCTAGAATTCAGCCCAATCGCTTCCCAATGTTCTGAAGGGAGTTACCCGCACATGCGCTCTGTTCGACGGCTCGCGGCTCTTCTCGTTCTTGTTGCCTGTTCCCTTGGTGCTTCGCTGCGATTACAAGGTCAAAGCGCCCAGTTAAAAGACACTGCTCCTCTTTCCAGCGTTGGGGCGGGCTCCTCGGTCGTCGTAAACAGTGAAGTCATCCTGCCTGCAAATGAAGGGATGATCTATTTCCAGAAGGGCGCTTTTGTTGGGTTTCAAGAACTGGACAGGTCGGCTCCCAGTTGCCGCCTTAGTACAGCCGGCGTACCCGTGGTGCGCAAGCTCATTCCTGGCCGCAAATTGATCGTTACAGGCACCAGGGCAGGGAACGGATGGCCTACTTTGTACGGCGATACTCTTCTGTTCGAGGATGATTCGGCCGTTGGACAGCTGCAATGCAGCAGCGGTCATAAAGGGAATATGACGATCGGGGAACTGAAGCTATGCTTCGGCAGCCTCTTTTCGCTCGTTCAGGCGGAGCCGCAGGTCGGCTGAGCATATTTAGCGGGCAAGCCAATCCAAGTCCGGCATAGGTCTCAACCGAGCGCGCAGTTTCCGCGGCGCAGCCCAGTCCTTTGTGCTGCTAAGACAATAGTTTTTTTCAGCAATAACTGCTTTGATAGAGATGCTTATAGGTTTCTTTCTCCGTTCTCCTCAGCGGGACGAGTTTTCAACCGCGCGAGGTCCTGACTTGCGAGCGCCAGACAGATAAAATCTATCTAGCCATGGCTGAATTTACGCACCTTCATCTTCACACTGAATATTCATTACTCGACGGCGCTTGCGACATCCACAAGCTGATTGACCATGTGGCAGCGATTGGCCAGAAGTCCGTCGCAATGACCGACCACGGCAATATTTACGGCGCCGTGCACTTTTTCAATGCGGCCAAGGCTAAGGGGATCAAACCCATCCTGGGCTGCGAACTATATGTTTGCAAAGCAGAGGACCATCGTGCCGAGACGCCTCACGATCAATACAATCACCTGCTTGTGCTAGCTGAAAACGAAGAGGGCTACCGCAACCTGATCCGCATCACGTCGGAGGCTTCGCTCCATGGTTTTTACCGCAAGCCGCGCGTCAGCAAAAACTTTCTTGCGCAGAATGCAGCTGGGCTGATCGGTTTCTCAGGCTGCCTGAGCGGCGAGTTGTGCGAAGAACTGGGCGCCGGCCGCTACGAAAGAGCCAAAGCCTCGGCGCTGCAGTATCAGGATATTTTCGGACGCGGCAACTTTTATCTCGAGATTCAAGATCAAGGCCTTCCCGAAGAAAAGAAGATCCAAACGGATCTGTTTCGCCTCGAGCGCGAACTTGACATTCCACTGGTGCTGACCAACGATTCGCACTACTTGTGTGGTGAAGATTCGCATGCTCATGATGTCATGCTTTGCGTGCAGACCGGTGCGAAAGTGCATGATGCGGAACGATTCCACTTCGATGGCGACCAATTTTTTGTTAAGACCGCCGACGAGATGGCAAGACTTTTCCCGGATTCGCCCTCAGTGCTTGAGCGCACGATGGAAATCGCCGAGCGCTGCCAGTTTAAGCTGCATGCGATCGATAATCCGTTTCCAGCATTCGCTGTTCCCGCCGGCCACACCATCGATAGCTACTTCGAGCAGGTGTGCCGCGAGGGACTCCGGAAGCGATTTGACACGGCCGTGCGGCAGTTGGAGTTGCGCGGAGTGCTGCGCACGCCTGTGCACGAATATGAATCGCGCCTGAACTTTGAGATCGACATCATCAAGCAAATGAGCTACTCGGGCTACTTCCTCATTGTTTGGGACTTCATCAAATACGCACGTGACCATGGAATTCCGGTGGGGCCGGGAAGAGGCTCGGCGACGGGATCGCTGGTGGCGTACGCGATGGAGATCACCAACATCGATCCGATGCAGAATGTGCTGCTGTTCGAGCGCTTTCTTAATCCCGAGCGCGTGACAATGCCGGATATCGACGTGGACTTTTGCCAGAATCGACGCGGCGAAGTGATCGATTATGTGACTCGCAAGTACGGCCGCGAACAAGTTGCGCAGATTATTACGTTCAACACGATGGCAGCTAAAGCGGCAATCAAGGACTGTGGACGCGCTCTTGATATGCCCTATGGCGATGTAGATCGAATTGCCAAGCTCATCCCCACGACCGTAGGAATGACGATCGACAGGGCGCTGAAAGACGTTCCAGACCTGCGCAAAGTCTATGACAGTGACAAGCAGATTCGGGAGTTGATTGATACTGCCAAAAAGCTTGAGGGACTGGTGCGCGGGGCGGGAGTGCACGCTTCGGCAGTTGTGATTGCGCCGCGTCCATTAACCGAACTCGTGCCCTTAAACCGAACCAAGAATGACGAAATCGTGACGGCCTATGACATGAAGTCGGTCGAGAAGATGGGCCTGCTGAAGATGGACTTTCTGGGACTGGCCACTCTCACGGTAATCGACGATTGCATAAAACTGATCGAGCGGACGCGAGGGTTGAAGCTGGACATCGACATGATTCCACTCGATGACCCGGAGACTTTCAGACGGGTGTTCCACACGGCCCTAACGTCGGGCGTATTTCAGTTTGAGTCGAGCGGAATGCGCGACATTTTGCGTAGATATAAGCCCGACACAGTTGAGGAATTGACGGCGCTGAATGCGCTCTATCGACCGGGGCCGATGGACATGATCGACGACTTCATCGAGCGCAAGTGGGGACGTCGCAAGGTCGAGTTTTTGCTGCCTGAACTCGAAGGCGTACTGAAAGACTCGTTGGGTGTAATCGTCTACCAGGAACAAGTGATGCGAATCGCCAATGTGCTGGCAAATTACAGCCTTGGAGAAGCCGATTTGTTGCGCCGAGCGATGGGGAAGAAAAATGCCGCATTCATGGCTGAGCAGCGCGACAGGTTCACGAGCGGTGCGGCGGCATTGGGACATCCTAAAAGCGTGGTTGCTGAAATCTTCGATCAAATGGCGAAGTTTTCAGGGTATGGATTTAACAAATCGCATTCCGCGGCATATGCGTTGGTGGCGTATCAAACGGCTTATTTGAAGACGCATTATCCCGTTGAGTTCATGGCCGCGCTACTCACCTCAGAAACTTCAAAGCCCGAAAATGTCGTCAAGTATATCGGTGAATGTAAGGAGAAGGGCATCAAGGTCCAGCCGCCCGACGTGCAAGTCTCGGGCGCGCAGTTCACCCCATATATTTCCCCCACCGGCGAGGCCATTCGTTTCGGTCTTGCGGCAGTAAAAAACGTAGGCGGCAACGCGATTGAATCCATTATTAAGGCGCGCGAAGAATTAGGTGGCCGGTTCGCGAGCTTTTGGGAATTCTGCGAAAAAGTTGATCTGCGCGTGATGAATTCACGGGTAATCCAATCGCTGATAAAGGCGGGCGCGCTTGACTCGCTTGGGGGTCGGGCCTCGCTGATGAAGGCTGTGGACAAGGCGATGGAACGCGCCGTGCGCACGCAGAAAGATGTTGCCCAAGGGCAGAGCGGCCTGTTTGGACTATTTAATGAAACTCCGACGCCCGGTCGCAGTGGAGATGATTTGCCGCATGTAGCCGATTGGGAAGAGGGCGAACGGCTGGCCAATGAGAAGGAGGTCCTCGGCTTTTTTGTTTCCGGTCATCCGCTCGATAAATATGCCGACAAGATTCGCAATTTAATCAATGTTATTTCTACAGCTGAGGCTCTGGAACGCAAGCCTCCCGAGAAACGCTGGGGCCAGCAAAATGATGTCGCCGATGAAATCACTGTTGCCGGTATCATTCAAGGTTTGCGTGTGCAAAAAAGCAAGCGCGAACAAAAACTCTACGCACAAGCCACACTCGAAGATGCTACTGGGAAAATTGACTTGATCTGTTTCGCCCGCGAATACGAGCGGCAATGCGAGCAACTCAAGATCGAGGCGCCGGTTTTGATACGCGGTGTTCTTATGGGGGAAGAAGACTCTGCCCCCAAGATTTCAATCAGTTCCATTCAGCCGCTCGAAGATGCGCAGGTCAGGCTGCCGACCGGCGTTCGCATCCGGATTAATCTCGATCGCGCCACAGAAGAGATCTTCGCAGGCCTTAAGAGCGCGGCTGACACCTCCCCGGGACCAGGCAGAGTCATGCTCCACCTTGAAAAAAAGGGCGAGTATGCAGTGATTTTAGAGCTAGGAGAGATGAGTGTCGCGGCCGACCGCTGCTGGATTGAGCGCGTCGAGGAACTTGTGGGCAAGGGCACCGTACAGGCTCTGGGTTAGACCCGATCCCCGAACCTGGTCCCGGAAAGCGACGATGCCGCTCTCCCTGTTCCAAGAAGTGTGAAGGTATCCGGCGCCAATGTAAGGAAGTTGAAGTGGGAAGCATATACCACTAAAGCTCCATTTGGACTCTACGGGTTTCGTGAAGGTTGTCAACGCGGTCGCGTCCAGTACTCGAAGAAAGCCCTCTAGATGAGCCCGCCTACAGTTAGCACCTGGCCCGAAATGGAGTGCGCTCGCGGACCCGCCAGGAACAGGGCGGCCTCTGCGCATTCAGCTAGATTGATATCTGTCGCAAGGCCGATGCCATTGACGCGCACTCGCGGCCCGATCGAGGCCGCCACTGAGGAAACTATCTGCGACAGTGAAGACTCACCCATACTATTTCCCTTTGCGATATCCGCGTTCGCTTGACTGACAAACACAATCGTTCCGCCGAGGCCCTGCTCAGCAAATAACTTGGCTGCCGCGTCGGCAATAGAGCTTTCTGCGAACGAAGGAAGCTGCAATGTGGTCTCAATCAAAATATCCAAGCCGCCAAATGCTGCCACTGTCGCCATGAGCGCATACGCGATTGATTCGCCGCTGCGCAAATCGATGGCAGTGCTGGCTACGAATTCCTTCTGCGTAACGGCAGTGAGTTCGTTCGCGACGGATGCTGCCGCAGCTTCATCCTCATCGGCCACCATCACATGCGCGCCTTGAGCAGCCGCGAGCAGAGCCGTCTCGCGGCCTATTTCGCTCGCTCCGCCCACCACCAATGCGACGCGCCGGCTGAGCAGCTTTTCGGGTGGCTGGCGGCGAAGCTTTGCTTCTTCCATCGCCCAGTACTCGATGCGAAAGGCCTCAATCGGCGGCAGTGCGACGTAATTAGTAAACACCCTGAAACTCGCTGGATCCATTGATTCGCCACATTGCGGTAAGGTTCCGGTGACCTCGTCTTCTGCGAGCAGGCTTGCGCCTTCCATCACGTGAATAGCATTCTTGTAAAATTCGCCGACGATGCGCGCCTCAGTTTTATTTTTGCCAAGGCTGTACATTCCCAGCCCCGGAATCAAGACCACGGTGGGATTGGGGTCGCGCAGTGCGGGCGAATCGCTCAAGGCGAATTGACGATAATAGGCGCCGTATTGTTCGCGATATTCGGCCAGGGATAGGTCGATTTGCGTTTTTAGTTCTGCGACGGAAGATACCGACGCCCATGGTACAAATAGCGGCCGAATCTTGGTACGGATAAAGTGGTCCGGACAGCTCGTACCCGAGTATGCGAGATCTTTGGCATGCGCCGAATTGACAAACTGCAATACGTCTTCAGCGTCACTGAAACTCGCAATCCATCGATTTTGCGCGCTCACGCGTCCACGCAGATACGGCGCGATCTCAACGGCAAGGTCCTTGCGGTTAATCCGCGCTACAGTGCATTCGCCTCCGAAGCGCGTCTTCCCTTTGGCGACCCCATGGCGCTCGATAAATTGGCCAATACGATCGATGACGGTGAGCGTGCTCAAATAGCAATCGCGCTGCGTCTCGCCCCACGTGAAGAGCCCGTGCCCACCCAGCACGATGCCGTCGCAACCGGGATTGTTCTGAACGGCTTTGCGCAGCATCAAGCCTAGTTCGAAGCCTGGTCGCTGCCACGGAACCCATACCAGCGAGTGGCCGAACTCACGATTGAATTGCTCCATCTTCGCTTTGCCATTCCCTGACGCAGCGAGCGCTATACCCCAATCGGGATGAAGGTGATCTACATGCCGGAAAGGAAGAAATCCATGGAGCGGCGTATCAATCGATGCCGCGATGGGATTATTCCGGAACGTGCATAGGGCATACATTGCGACCATGTCATCTTCAGTGTCTACGCCCTTGTAACTACGCTCGAGCGAGAGAAACTTATCCTGGTAAAGCGTGGCAAAACCGGCCCGCATGATGCTGCCGAGATCGCCGCCCGAACCCTTGACCCACAATACCTCTACGGGATTGCCGTTGAGCGGGTCAATTTCTACAATCTTCGAACTCGTATTGCCGCCGGCAAAGTTGGTGATGCGCAAATCAGATCCCAACAAGTTCGATCGATAACGCAGTAATTCGGGCTCGTCGAGGGTGTCGGCTACCTTTCTGTTCCAGCGGTCTTCGAGAAATTTGAGAGTTGGAGAAACGAGTGCTGCTTGTGTCATGTACACCACCAGGCGGTGAATAAGACTTGCCTGTAGAAGATTTTACTTGCAGCAAGCATCGGTTCGGCAAGAGGGCCAAGTGGCATGTCCGGGAAGTTGTAGAGGTAGCGTTGCACCGGCGGCACTTCAGCGATCGTCACGTACCAAGATCAGGCTGAGAAACCTCGGTCCGTGAACGCCCTGGATGCGAGTCATTTCAATATCAGCAGTCGCGCTGGGCCCCGAAATGTATGTGGCTAGTAGCGGAGGCTGAGTGCAACGCTGGAAGTATTCGGGCAGCGTCTCGACCAATTGGCTGGCGTTGAGAATGCATAGATGCCAGTCCGGCAACAGCGTGATGATCCGCCTACCTTCCGTATTCGAGTGATGCAATACGATCGTGCCCGAGTCGGCGATACCAGCAAAAGCTCCTGTGATGACGCCGTCACACTTTTCGATGTCAGTGGCTCTCAACTCATGGTCAACTTTCCACTCGAAGCCCGCAGGCATCCATTCCGCGGGGATTTCAGGTGGGACAACAAATCTCTGCCTGCCGCTCTGCTGCACTTGCTCCGCAATGACCGTCGCCAATAACTCTGGCGTCGATTGGGCAACATCGGCCCCGTATTCACGCAGCCGCTCAGTCATCAAGTGAATGCATGCATCGCTGTCAAGCTCACCAAATTTTGCGTAGTCGCGGGGTAATTCATCGTAGGAATTTTTCGCGGCCGGCAAAGCGGTTGCCGCGCCGATCCGATCAAGAATTGTTCGCCGCGAAGATGAGGATGTGGTCACATCTGCTCCTTGTCGCGTGCTGCCCACCATTGCCTAAAACTCTGCTCCGGTATCCCTCTCAGGTCACGCGTCACCGTCCATCGAGCGCCAAGGCCTGGCAAGCGATGTATCCAACCATCCTTCCCGGTGAAGAGGCTTAGCCCGACGCGACTGGCCCACTGTGCCGCCCGAAACTGTCGCGCGCTTGCAAAGATCACGTTCGCCGCTTTCATGCCGAGAAACATAGGGTCAAACCAACGTGCAGGTTGGCCGCGTTCCTGGTCAACTACCTGCGCGCGCAACGCAATCAGCACTTCAGGAATATTGATTTTTACAGGGCACACTGCGTAGCATGCGCCGCACAACGAGGAGGCAAACGGCAGTGTTTGTGCGTGCTCCATTTGCATCAACTGGGGCGTTAGGATCGCCCCGATCGGGCCGCCATACACCGAGCCATAAGCATGGCCGCCGGTCTGGCGATATACGGGGCAGGTGTTGAGACATGCCGCGCAGCGAATGCACTGCAGCGTCTGGCGCTCCTTGGGCCGCGCGAGTATTTGAGACCGTCCGTTATCCAGCAGAACAACATGAAAGCGCTGCGGCCCATCCCCGGGTGTAACGCCCGTCCAAAGCGATGTATATGGATTCATGCGCTCCCCGGTCGCCGAGCGCGCCAACACCTGCAACAATATTTCGAGGTCTTTGAATTTAGGTAGTACCTTCTCAATGCCCGCAAGCGTAATCATCGTGCGCGGCAGTGTGAGGCACATGCGCCCGTTGCCTTCTGACTCAACCACGGCAACAGAGCCGGTCTCCGCAACCAGAAAATTAGCGCCACTAATGGCAGTAGGCACACTCAGGAATTTCTGACGCAGATAGGTACGCGCAGCTGCGGTCAGCACTTGCGGGTCGTCTGAAAGATTCTGCAGTCCCATTCGACGCGCGAATATCTCGCGTACCTGGCCGCGGTTTACGTGTAGTGCAGGCGCAACAATATGTGAAGGCTCATCACCGCCCAACTGTAATATGAGTTCAGCCAGGTCAGTTTCAAAGACGCTGATACCGGCCGCTTCGAGAGCCGGGTTCAATTGAATCTCAGCCGAAGTCATGGTCTTGATCTTGATCACTTCAGTTGCGTTTTCCTCGCGCAGAAGTTTGAGAATAATGGCACGCGCCTCAGCCGCATCGGCAGCCCAATGAACGACGCCGCCTGCCTCTGTGCAGCGTTTCTCAAACTCTTCGAGATACGATCCAAGATTTGCAAGAGCGTGCGCGCGTATTGCAGCTGCCGCCGTGCGCAGTTGCTGCCAATCTTTCTTTTCAGCGACGAGCAAAGCGCGCTTGGCCTGGATCACGTCGGTGGCGTGAGCCACGTTTTTGCGCAGCTGCGTGTCGCGCAGCACCGTCAAAGCTGCCACCGGAAACGGCGGTGCGATCGTGGGATCCATCACCGCCCGAGTCATGCTTTTTTCTCCGTCGCAGACTCTTCAGTGTTGGCGAGAATTCCGGCCAGATGAATAGTCTGCATTCCCGCGTACTGGCGATGCAGGGCGCCGCCAAGATGCATGAGGCAACTGTTATCGAGAGCGGTGCAGTATTCCGCGCGGGTCGAGACAACATCGTGCAGCTTGGTCTCAAGCATCGCCGACGACACTTCTGAATTCTTGATCGAGAATGTGCCGCCAAATCCGCAGCACCTGTCGAGATTCGCCAGCGGAACTAAGTCCAATCCGCGGACTTTGCCAAGGAGCCGCAACGGCCTTTCGCCCACATGCAGGCTCCGCAATCCGTGACAACTAGCGTGGTAGGTTACACGATGCGGGAAATATGCGCCCACGTCCTCGACTCCCACGCGATCGGTGATGAATTCGCTCAGCTCAAATATCCGCGGCAACACCGAAGCCAACTGCTTTCGTAGTTCTTCATCTCCGTATTTTTCAAACAGACCCGCGTATTGATCGCGAATCATGGCCACGCAGGATGAAGAGGGAATCACGACTGACTCCGAATCCTGATAAAGGCGAACAAAGCGCTTGGCTTGGGCAAATGCCTCGCAACCGAAGCCGGTATTTGCATGCATCTGGCCGCAGCAGGTTTGCTCCGGCCGGAATTCCAACTCAACGCCCAGACGCTCAAGCAGACGCACCACCGCACGCCCTGTCTCGGGAAACAGGGTGTCGTTGTAGCAGGTGATGAAAAGCGATGCACGCATCGGTGCACCCATTGTCTCAGACGTGAGAAGGCTCAGGAATGCACGCCTGATTGTTAGAAAAAGCCGGAGCGGATGGGCATGCCGATTACCCGTTTGTTAGGAAAAGCAGCCCCCTATGGTAACGGGTGGCATCCAAGTTTATTTCGAAAGCTTGTCCAGGCTCAAATTCAAAGACATAACATTGACACGAGCCTCGCCCAATACACCCCATTGCCGGCCGAGAGTTTGATCGTGTATCAATGCGCGCACCGTGGCTTCGCTAAGCCCGCGTGCCTTGGATACACGCGGCGCCTGAAAGTACGCATTGTCGGGCGTGATGTCAGGGTCGAGCCCTGAGCCAGAGGTCGTTACCATATCGATCGGTACAGGCTTGCCAGGGTTCTCTGCACGGAGCTTATCGATGTCACCCTGCACACGCTGCACCAGCTTTAAGTTTGACTGCGCAAGGTTCGATCCACCAGACGCTGTCGCGTCGTATCCATTTCCGGCAGCCGAGGGTCGCGGCGCAAAATAGCGATCCGAACTAAAACTCTGTGCCAATAGTTCCGAGCCGATGACCTGCCCGTCTTTCACTATCAAGCTGCCGCCTGCTTTATGCGGTAACAGGGCGCCTGCAATTGCCGTCATCAGCAGCGGGTAAACCACTCCGAGAAGCACCGTCGTGAGAATCGTGAAGCGAATCGAAGTCTTCCAAATGGAATGCATGAAATGTCTCCTGGGACCGAGGCCCCGGTTTTACGCCAGGTGTACAGCGACCAGCAACATATCGATCACCTTTATTCCAGCGAAGGGAACTAGAACACCGCCTACGCCATAGATGAGCAGGTTTCGCCGGAGCAGTGCCTCCGCTGGTTTTGGCTCATACTTGACGCCGCGCAATGCCAGCGGAATCAGCGCTACGATGATAATTGCGTTGAAGATTACAGCCGACAGAATGGCCGACTGCGGCGAGTGCAAATACATAACGTTTAGCGCATTGAGTACCGGGAACGCGCCGGCAAACATCGCGGGAATGATCGCAAAATATTTCGCCACGTCATTGGCGATTGAAAACGTAGTCAGAGCCCCACGCGTCATCAGCAATTGCTTGCCAATCTCTACAATCTCAATCAGTTTGGTTGGATTTGAATCGAGATCCACCATGTTACCGGCTTCCTTGGCCGCCTGCGTACCGGAGTTCATCGCCACACCGACGTCCGCTTGCGCCAAAGCTGGAGCGTCATTTGTGCCGTCACCCGCCATCGCCACAAGTTTGCCCGAGGCCTGCTCGCGCTTGATAAGATCCATCTTGTCTTTGGGCTTCGCTTCCGCCAGGAAGTCGTCAACCCCCGCCTCGCGTGCGATCACCGCAGCCGTCAGCGGGTTATCGCCGGTGATCATGATCGTGCGGATGCCCATGGCGCGCAGCCGTGCCAGGCGCTCCTTCAGGCCGCCCTTCACAATGTCTTTCAGGTAAATCACACCCAGCGCCGTTGAATTTTCCGCGACCACCAGCGGAGTTCCGCCGGCACGCGCAATCTCTTCAACAAAGTCACGGACTTTACGGGGCAGACTGGAACCCTGCTCCTCAAGAAAGCGTGAAATCGCATCGACCGAGCCCTTGCGAATTCGAATTCCGGGCAGGTTCACGCCGCTCATCCGAGTCTGTGCGGAGAAGGGAACAAACTCCGCATGAATACCGCCGAGATCGCGTCCGCGCAAGTTGTACTGCTCCTTGGCCAACACCACGATGGAGCGCCCCTCCGGTGTTTCGTCAGAAAGCGAAGCCAACTGTGCAGCATCTGCCAGGCGTTCCGGAGTTACATCGGGAGCAGCACGAAACTCAGTAGCTTGCCGATTGCCCAGCGTGATGGTGCCAGTCTTGTCGAGCAGCAGAGTGTTAACATCGCCTGCGGCTTCAACGGCCCGCCCGCTCATGGCAAGTACGTTGTACTGCACCAGCCGGTCCATACCTGCAATGCCAATCGCTGAAAGCAGCCCGCCGATGGTTGTCGGAATCAAGCACACCAGCAGCGAGACCAGTACAAACACTGTTTGCGGCGCCTTTGAATAAACAGCGAATGGTTGCAGAGTTACCACCGCCAGCAGGAACACGATAGTCAGCCCCGACAGCAGGATGCTTAGCGCAATTTCATTGGGAGTCTTCTGCCGCGTCGCCCCCTCGACCAGCGCGATCATGCGATCCAGAAACGTTTCACCTGGATTGGACGTGATGCGAACTTTTATCCAGTCAGATAATACTTTGGTGCCGCCCGTGACCGCCGATCTGTCTCCGCCGGCTTCGCGAATCACAGGCGCTGACTCGCCGGTGATAGCAGACTCGTCAACCGAAGCCACGCCCTCGATGACTTCGCCATCACCGGCGATGTAACTTCCGGCAGCGATATAGATCACGTCGCCTGAGCGCAAGGCACCACCGGCAACTTCCTCGAGTGCTCCTGCCGAGGTATAGCGCTGCGCGATGGTCTCGCCTTTCGCCTTCCGCAGTGTATCGGCTTGGGCCTTGCCTCGCCCCTCAGCCATGGCTTCTGCAAAATTCGCAAACAAGACAGTGAACCACAGCCACAGCGTAATCTGCAGATTAAATCCGAATCCCGGACGGTGATGGACGGTGTTATCGACCAGCAGCACCGACGTCAGCACGCTGCCAACTTCAACCACAAACATCACCGGGTTCTTGATCATCCAGCGTGGGTCGAGTTTACGCAGCGCGTCGATCAGGGCCTGTTTTGCTATCTTCGCGTTCCAAAGGCCCTTCTTGCCAGCCAGGCCGCTTCGCCCCTGCTCGCTCGATCGCGGCGCTGTCTGTATCGTGTTTTGCATTTGCGTGCTGCTCGCAGTGGACCTCGGGTCAATCGCCTTGGTGCTCGGTTCCGCGAGAGCGTTCATTTCTGGATCGACACTCATAGAAATCTCCTTAGAAGAGCTGGCCCGACTTTAACAACAGGTGTTCCAAAATCGGTCCCAGGCTCAGCACCGGGAAAAATGTCAGTGCACCGAGAATTAGCACTACGCCTGTTAGCAGCACGGTAAAGAGAGAAGTATTGACAGGAAACGTGCCCGGCGAAGGAGGAATGCTTTTCTTTTGCGCGAGATTCCCAGCCAATGCCACAACCGGAATCAACATCAAGAATCGCCCGCCTAACATAGCCCATCCGAGCACCACGTTATACCACCACGTGTTTGCTGAGAGGCCGGCGAATGCCGATCCATTGTTGCCGGTTGCAGAGGTGAAAGCATAAAGAATTTCGCTTAAACCGTGCGGCCCGCTGTTAGTGAGTGCCGAAAGACCAATGTTTGGCGACATGACAAAAATAGCTGTCAACGTAAGAATGATCAGAGGGAAAATCAGCACGTACAGCATCGACATTTTTACGTCGTACGATTCAATCTTTTTGCCCAGGTATTCGGGCGTGCGCCCCACCATCAAGCCCGCGATGAACACCGCGAGGACGACGAAGATCAACATACCGTAGAGTCCAGATCCCACCCCGCCAAAGATCACTTCGCCCAGCATGATATTGACAAGTACAACCATGCCTCCGAGCGGAGTGAAGCTGTCGTGCATCGCGTTGACTGCACCGCAACTGGCGTCGGTTGTGATCGTGGCAAAGAGCGCCGATTGTGAAACGCCGAAGCGGACTTCCTTGCCCTCCATGTTGCCGGCTGGCGCGGTCACGGTACCCGTTTGTTCTGCCCCGTGCAGCATCGGATGCGCATGCGATTCTGCCCAATAAACGGTCGTGAATCCGGCAGCAAACAGCACAAACATTGCTGCCAGCACCGCCCATCCGTGCCCCGGCGACCCTGTCATGCGGCCCAGCGTATATGTGAGCCCTGCGGGAATGAGGAAGATCGAAAGCATCTGTAAAAAATTCGAGAATGGCGTAGGGTTTTCAAACGGGTGAGCGCTATTGGCATTGAAGAATCCGCCGCCGTTGGTGCCCAGCATCTTGATCGCTTCCTGCGAAGCCACCGGCCCCTGCGCAATCGTCTGTGTTTTTGCCGAATCTTCAAGCAAATGCGCCGTTGTGTAGGCATGCAGATTTTGTGGCACACCCTGGCCCACTAGCAACAATCCATAAATGATTGAGCCCGGCAACAGCACGTAGAGCAGCGCGCGCGTTGTGTCTACCCAAAAATTCCCGATGGTCCCAGACGAAGTGCGCTTGATACCGCGAATCAAGGCCACCGCCACTACTATTCCCGTTGCCGCCGAAAAAAAATTGTGCGTTGCGAGCCCAGCCATCTGCGTGAGATAGCTCATCGTGGTTTCGGGTGTATACGACTGCCAGTTGGTGTTGGTGGTGAAACTGGCGGCCGTGCTCCACGCGAGGTCGGGCCCTACCGCAGCCAACCCTTGCGGATTCCAGAGGTGCGCCACGGCCTGCAGTCGCTCTATTGCATAGGTCAGCAACATGCTCACCGCTGAGAAACCCAATAGGGCAAATGAGTATTCGCGCCAATTCATTTCCTGGTCAGCCTTGACCGCCGTTAGCTTGTAGATCAGGCTCTCGCAGGGCCGAAGCAGTGGATCGAGCCATGTACGTTGACCCTCGAACACGCGGGCCAAATAGATACCTACCGGCTTCACGGTCAAAAGCAGAACCAGGCAGTAGATGGAGAATTGCAACCAGCCATTCACAGACATGTCAGAATTTCTCCGGGTAGAGTAGGGAAACGGTGAGATAAATAAGCAACAACACCGACAAAATCAACGCAACCGCTGTAATCAGATCCATGAGGCTACCTCAGCTTCTGACATGCCTTGACGTACAGAAACGCCAGGCCGAAGAAGATCGCTGTGAATGCCAACATCGTTAAATCTTGCATGGCGGGTCTCTCGATTCAGAGCGCGCTTGCTGGCTCGCACCGTGCGAGTCAGGTACTGTGCTCATTCACGAGTTTGGTGGGGAGTGCGTAGAAGTATCGAAAGGATTTTCTAAAGAATATATAAAGACCATTTAACTGGTTTTCCAACCATAGCCGTCGGTTCGCCCTTTTACCGCGCTAGCTATTCTTATTCGACAAACCTTCGGGGATAAAACGGTAGCCTACCCATGGCTCGGTTTCGATGTATTGCTTGCCAGTCTCGCTCTCGAGTTTCTTGCGCAGTTGGCCAATGAACACGCGCAGATACTCCGGCTGATGCGCTGACTGCGCTCCCCACACTGCGGTCAACAGCGCACGATGAGTCATCACCTTGCCAGCGTGACGCGCCAGATGCAGTAGCAATTCAAACTCCTTGGGCGTCAAATGAAGCGGTCTTCCCAACACTTCAATGGAATGCGCGGATGAATCCACAACAAAGTCACCGGCTTCGATCGCGCTTGTTGTGCGTTCGGGGGCACGTCGCAGGTGCGCTCTTACGCGCGCCAGGAGTTCTTGAATGCTGAACGGTTTGGTCACGTAGTCGTCCGCGCCGGCGTCGAGTGCCTCTACCTTCGATCGTTCATGATCGCGCACCGACAGCACCAGAATGGGCGTTGAAGAAGTAGTGCGGATGGCTCGGCACACTTCAACTCCACTCAACCCCGGCATCATAAGATCGGTAATCAACAGATCTGGAGCCCACTCTGCGAACAGCCTCAGACCCTCTTCAGGATCGTTGGCAATGCGCACATCAAAGCCCTGCGCGGAGAGTGCTGCGCGTAACACCCGCGTGATTTGCGGTTCGTCGTCAATCACAATGATTCTGCCCGGCATCGTGCCCCTGCTTCACGGGAAGCTTACATCATTTGGAGAGCCGCGTATTATTTCGAAGAGACAAACATGCATATGAGGGCGCGTTTTGAAAATGTCGCACGGTGGTTCGGCGCCACGATGGCCGCTGTTGTGACCTCACTCGCTCTCGTTCTGATGCGCGTAAACCCTGCAGCAGCGGGCATGATCTTTCTTGTATTGGTTGTTTGGTCGGCAACACAGGCTGGCCTTCGCTTGTCTCTGTACATTGCCGTTCTAAGTGCACTTTGCTTCGATTATTTTTTCCTTCCTCCGTATCACACGCTGGTTCTTGCAGGGGGACAGGAGTGGGTCGCGATGTTTTCATTCTTGTCCTGTTCTCTCGTCGCTGGCCGCGTGGCAGAGCGTGCCCGCCGTCAAGCCCAGCAAGCCGAACAGCGCCGCGAAGATGTGGAGCGCCTTTACACGCTCAGTCAGGAGATGATGCTGCATGATGACGCAGCCTCACTGTTGCGTGATCTGCCATCTCTCGTCGCGCATACATTTGCTCTCGAACACGTCATCCTTTACGTTCGCGATTCCGATGAATTTCACTCGTCGCGTGCAGACATTCATGAAGACGTGCGTGCGAGTCTACGTGATCTTGCCGCAGCAAAGGATTCCGCATTCTCTTTACTGGGCGGATACGATGGTAAGGCATTGATGCTTGGTTTGCGTCCCGTGGGTTCATTGGCTTGGAGACCAGCACGATTGTCGCGAGAAGTCGCTACTGCGGTCAGCGCGCAAGTGGCCATCGCCCTGACCAGGTCCGTCGCCATCGAGGCTTTTACACGCATTCAAGCCTCTCGCGAAGGCGAACGCTTGCGTGCAGCGCTCATCGACTCACTCACTCATGAGCTGCGCACCCCGCTGACTTCCATCCGTGCAGCTGCCACCACGCTCATGCAGGGCGAAGGCCTTGATGACGCGTCCCGGCTGGATCTCGCGGCCATCGTCGAAGAAGAAGCGACGCGCCTCGACGCGCTCATCGGCGACGCCGTAGAAATGGCGGAAATCGATGCCCATGTCGTCCACGTTCGTGCCGTTTCGCAGCACACCCGCACGCTTCTCGAACACGCCGTCGAGCAATCGCACTCTGCCCTGGCGCGTCATCAGGTCGTGATCGCTGTCGAAGAGCCGGATAACCCAGCTCAATTCGATCCGCACCTGCTGGGGCGCGTCTTTCGTCACCTGCTAGAAAACGCAGCACGCTACTCTGCGCCCGGCAGCCTTATCGTGCTGCGCAGTGGCCGCGCCGCTGAGCGTCTGCAATTCGCCGTCGAAGACAATGGCCCAGGCATCGATGCGGTAGACCTTCCTCTCATCTTCGAAAAGTTTTATCGCGGCAAGAACGGAGCAAGCCGAGGCAGAGGCACGGGCATGGGTCTAGCCATCGCACGTTCCATTCTGCTCGCGCATGGCGGATCGATTGCAGTGACCAGCACCGCAGGCCAGGGAACGATCTTCAATTTCTGGGTACCGCTGGTCGAGAAAGAGTCGCCATCAGAGAGGTAGATATCGCCCATAAAAGTTTGGCTGAATCCATCAGGCGGGCGTTCCCATCCAGTTGCACTCTATGTCGCGGCGGCTATCGGAGCTTTCCTTGGCCCACTCAAGCACGCGCGCCACACGCCATGCGTCGACCGCGGCCACGGGGGCTGCGGATTTTCCCAGCAGGGCATCGCGAACTCCCGCGTAAAACAGCCGGTAATCGCCCGTCGCCGATGCTACGGTGCGCGTCCCCATGGCGCCATCTGCCTCAACAGACAAGCTGCCCCAGTTTGCAGCTGCTTCCTGGCCCCAGTTTGCAGCGGAGATACTAGTGATCTTGCCCAGCTCTTCCTCCTGCGGGTCTAACCCCCACTTCCAGAAATTGCCCTTGGAGCCTCGCATATAAAAGCGCGGCCTCGGGAGCGATGAGAGGCAGTTCGCACTCAGCGCCACAGAAAATCCCAAATAGTAGTGCAGCCGAATGGTAAAGGAGTCGTTTGCCCCTTCGCCGTCGCGCTCGCGCCGCACCTCGGCCCCTACCGCCGCCGGTTCGCCGAACAATGCGAGAGCCTGATCGACGATGTGCGTGCCCAGATCGAATAGGATCCCCCCTTCTTCGGGGTCTTCCTTCCATGCGCGCGTTGAAAGGCCAGGACGCCAGCGATCAAAGTTGGATTCAAAATGGACAAGATATCCGAGAGACTTCTCATCCAATACTTTACGAATCGTCCTGAAGTCATTGTCCCATCGTCGGTTATGGAACGGCACAAATTGCAATCCCAACCCGCCGGCCAGTTCGGAAAGTTGTGCGATTTCACCGGCGGCTAAAGCTGCGGGTTTCTCGACAACGACACTTTTGGCTGACTCCAGCGCTTTCATGGCGGTCGCGAAGTGAGTGCTATTCGGTGTCGCGACCACGATCAACTTGATCGAGCTGTCGGCGAGCATCTCCTCTACAGTGCGATACGTCGTGATGCCGGGGTAGCGCGCTGCCGCCTCATCAGAATTGCGTTCGACAACCGCGACCAGTTCCAACCCGTCGACAGAGGAAATAAGCGGAGCATGAAACACACGCCCGGCCATGCCAAATCCAACTAGACCCACTCGAATCATTCTTCCCCTGACTTGGCCGGCCTTTTTGTTTAGAGGTCCAGTTAGCCTTCGAGTTTATACCGCGTCTCGGCCAGGCGATAGAGCCGGCGCCAAACCAGTCGATTCATCGTAACAACCATGAGAGAAATGAAGACAGTGGCAATCAGGATGATAGGGAAGCGGCCGCTGTCGGTCGCTGAGCTGATCTCTGCGCCCAGACCCAGGGTTTGCAGTGTGCTGTCTTTAAGGTGAGAGTACTCCGCATAGACCGATGCGTTCCAAGCTCCACCTGAGGCGGTCACCATTCCGGTGATTAGATAAGGAAAGATGCCGGGCAGAATGAGCCTCGTCCATTTCTGCCAGCGCGTGAAACGGTAAAGCGATGCCACCTCGCGTAAGTCCGAGGGGATGGACATGGCTCCTGCGATGACGTTGAAGAGGATGTACCACTGCGTGCCAAGAAGCATAAGAGCGATCGAGCCTATTCCGAGGCCACCCCCGATGCGCACGAGGCCTATGAGAAGAACGGGAAAGAAGGCAGTCGCCGGTACCGATGCCACGACTTGAGCGATCGGTTGAACGATTCGAGCGAGCTTCGGATTGAGGCCGATGGACACGCCGACTGGAATCGTCCACGCGGCCGAGATGAGCAGTGCGGCGTTTACACGCAAAAAGGTGGCTGCAGCACCCTCGAGCAGCAGCTTCAGATCTGGCCAGTTAACGGTCCTGAGCATAAGGATGGCTTGAACCCCTCCCCAGCCGACCACGGCTATTGCGGCAAGTGCGAGCAGCCATAGGCCCAGCGATGGTTTGCGGCCAGACGTGTCCTGATCAAGAGGTTGGATGATGCGACATTCGTGTGTACGCGCCATGCGGCGAAAGATGGGCTCTTCAATGTGGGTCCAGACGCGGCCCGGGAGGGAACTGAGCATGGTCGAGCGTCGCAGAAGCTCAAGTATAGGTGATGTGACGCGGTCGGAAGATTCGACCTGTTCAAACTTGAACTTATCACTCCACGCAATCAGCGGGCGCCAGGCGAATTGGTCCGTCGCGACGACGATGAGAATGACAGTGCCAATGCCGAGAAGCAGAGCCTTGAAGTCGCCTGAATCTGTTGCCACTTGCAGGTAGCTTCCAAGGCCGGGGAGTTGATAGCTGTAATTTCTGAAGGGCGAGATTTCGCAAGCGATGAGCGCGAACCACCCACCGGCAACCGAGACGATCGAGTTCCATACAAGCCCAATCGCGGCGTAGGGCATTTCAAGCTGCCAAAAGCGCTGCCAGGCGGAATAGCGATAGATGCGGGAAGCCTCAAGCATCTCTCGGGGAATGCTTTTGAGCGACGAATAGAAGCTGAAGGCGAGATTCCACACTTGCCCGGTAAAGATGAGGAGGATCACTGCCATCTCAATGCCCAATTGGTGACCCGGGATAAGGGCAACCATGGCCAGAACCACCGGGGGGAGAAAACTGAGAACTGGAATGGACTGCAGAATGTCGAGCACTGCGACCATCCATGCCTCAAGACGCGGATTGTAGGCAGCTGTATAGCCGTAGGCGATGGCAAAGACAAGGCTGAGAAAATACGCGAGCGCGATGCGCCCGATGGAGTAAAAGGCATAGAGAGGCAGTGCGCCGATTGAATGAGATATGGCAACGACAGGAACAGGCTTGCTGAGCCAATACCTGCCGGTGCTAACGATGCCAAAGAAGATGGCTAGCCCGCATCCGCCCACCGTAAGGTCGATGACAAAAGGCCAGGTCCGCACCGTCACCAGCGAGCGGGCGAAGGGATGCTGCAGCTTCACTCTTCTCCTCCGGTGGTGACGGCTTCTTCTTCCTGCGCATCGGGCATGACAAAGCGCCGGCGCGAAGCATCGAAGTCGAACAGCTCGGCGTAGCGGCCCCATGTCACTGCGGTTTCAATTTGGCGCAGGCATTCTTCTTCGCTGAACTGCTCATCAAGCATGTCGAGGAAAAATTCTTCGGGCACGGTGTGGTCGCTCTTCGTTTCAAGCGCGCGGCGAATCTGACGCAGCAGCAGGACGTTGGCTAGCGCAGCGTCGCGGAAGAGTTCCTTCTGACGCAAGATTTCAGAATTGCTGAATTCTGTACCGCTTTCTGTAATTGCCGCGTCGCCTTCTTCGATTTTCAAGAAGCCAAGTAGTTGCGCCGCATCGACGATGGGCAACAGATCGTCAATCTCAAAAGTCAGGTCGTCTGCCAAACGGTAGATATCGTCGCGGCCACCCTTATCGAGCAACAATTCAAGCAGCCCCGCCATGCCGCCGGGGCGCGCATGGGGCAGCATCTGGTAGCGCATCTGACGCTGGTCGCGCACGCGAGCGCCGGTTTGCTGTTCAGGAGCTTCTGCAGGGACGACGTCGGGCCGGGTGAGCACTTTGTAGATGTAGTCAACTAACTGCGTAAACGGTTCAGACTTGCGATCCCGCGGCTGCGCCAATTGCACTTTGAAGTCAGTGCGGATGTGTCCCGGGTTGCGCCCCAGTACGATGATGCGATCGGCCAGCAGCACAGCCTCTTCAATGTTGTGCGTCACGATGAATACGGCGCGAGTCGGCATCGTTTTCTTAGCCCATAGCTCGAGCAATTCGCTGCGCAGATTCTCCGCTGTCAAGACGTCCAGCGCAGAGAAGGGCTCGTCCATAAATAGAACTTCGGGCTCGACCACAAGGGCGCGCGCAAATCCCACGCGCTGCTTCATGCCGCCGGATAGTTCTTTAGGATAGGCGGCTTCAAATCCGTCAAGACCTACCGTATCGAGCATGCGCATACTGCGAGCGCGGCGCTCTTCAGGACTCACCCCTCGCGCCTGAAGCGGTGCTTCAACGTTTTCAAGGACCGTTAGCCAGGGGAACAGGGCGAAGCTCTGAAACACGATGGAAACGTTGATTTCGGCCCCGGCGATCGGCTTTTCGTGCCAATAAACTTGTCCGGCAGAGGGCACTGACAATCCCGACAACATGCGCAACATTGTCGACTTGCCTGATCCGGACGGGCCAAGCAGGGCCACTATCTCCCCCGGAACGATTTTGAGGTCTGTTGCCGAAATGACTTGAATTCGATTGTGGCTGGGTTGCGTGTAATATTTCTCAATCTTTTCGGCGCGAATGATCGCTTCTGCGCTAACTATTTCTTTGCCGTTCTCAATGCCCACTTGCTGCATGCATGCTTCTCCACGGGTCGGATGCGACGGGGATTCCGGCAGGGAGCCGATATTGCGAGTGTATGAGAGCCGGGTTGCTGCCCGATGAATCGGGAGCGGGAGGGTGGGTCTTCCGGTCTCGTGTTGGTAACCCACCTTGCGTGGATCCTGAAGCGCCCCTTAAAATCAGCTACCGCCAAATTGGGGCGGATTACCCTGCCAGAGGGTATCATCTATGCAGGCGCCTGACGATTGGGCGTACTGCGAGCGAACAATGAAGGTTTGCCCTCCGGGGCAATCAAGTGAAATTCTATTGCATTATCCTTTTAGGAGAGTATGCCCGAGACCCAGGTTAAGCCCAAAGTCCTTGTAGTAGACGACGAACGCGTCATTGCAGATACGCTGGCAATGATTTTGAACCAAAGCGGATTTCAGGCCCGCGCAGTCTATTCCGGCGAAACTGCGCTCGAGATGGCTGCAGCGTATCGGCCCGACATGCTTATCACCGACGTTATTATGGCCGACTTAAATGGCATTGACGCGGCCATCAAAATTCGCGCTTTACTGCCAAAGGTGAAGATTTTGCTGTTCTCAGGCCAGGCTGCAACTGCCGATCTACTTGAGAAAGCACGCGCCCACGGTTACGAGTTCGAGATCCTCGCCAAGCCAGTGCACCCGCAAGACCTCTTGACCCGCCTGCGCGGATAGGCTCCTATAATGGAGCTCAAGGCTTTAGTTCGTGGCGACCGTCAAGGGCATGCGCCATTGTCACTTCATCGGCATACTCAATGTCGCTTCCGGCAGGGACTCCGGTCGCGATTCGTGTGATCCGCACATTGAAGGCGCGCAAGATGCCGGCCAGCCAGTTGGCCGTTGCTTCGCCCTCAAGAGTCGGACTTGTCGCGAGAATCACTTCGTCCAACTCGCCCCGCTCGGCACGTGCCACCAGCGATCGCGCCCGTAACTGTTCTGGGCCCACGCCGTGGAGCGGCGAAAGCGTGCCATGCAGTACGTGGTACACGCCGCTGTATCCGCGACTGCGCTCAACCGCCTCAATGTTGGTCGGCTCCTCGACCACGCACACTTGGCGCTGGTTGCGTGTGGGACTGGTGCAATACGCACATGGATCAACATCTGTGACGTTGTTGCACATTGAACACAATCGGAGACTAGCCTTGAGTCCGCGCACTGCCTCAGCCAAGGCGGCTGCATCCTCTTCATTCGAACGCAAAATATGAAATGCAAAACGCTGCGCGGTCTTGGTCCCTACGCCGGGCAATTTTCTCAGCTCTTCAATGAGCCGCGCCATCGGCTCGGCATAACGGGCCACGGCCTATCTCCTTAGAGGTATTGAAATGAGTTTCTACAGCGTCCGGTAAACAATACCAGTGAACGTATCCGCGTTCATCATGCCTTTACCCCACGTGGCATCAAACTCCGCGGTCGGCTTCTTCGCCAACGCTTCTTGCTCACTTGCGCCTGCACTCTTCAACGCCGCGACCTTGTCCCGAACCGTTGCGAGCATATCGTGATATTTCTGCAGGTCTGCCTTGTTGCCAAGCGGCCCATGCCCAGGCACGATCTTGGTGCTGTCACTCGCCACGCCCAACGCAGCTTGGGAGCCTTTGATCATTCCACCAATTGAACCGCCAGTGCCCTCGTCAATAAACGGGTACATTCCGTTGAACCAGATGTCGCCCACGTGCAGCACATCCGCTTTGTGAAAGTGAATGTAAATATCCGTGTCGGTATGAGCAGGATCAAAGTGAACCAGATCCAGCGAATCGCCATTGTGGTTCACATGCATCACACTGTCAAATGTCAAAACCGGTAGCGCACCCGCGGCAGCGGCAGGCAACGATATGCCAAACAGCTTCATCGTTTGCGGCGTCGCCAGCCGTTCGCGCGTCTTTTCATGTGCAAGGATGGTGAATCCGGCCGCATGCAAGGCTTCGTTCCCATCGGTGTGATCGATGTGCCAGTGCGTGTTGATGAGCGTATGGGAAGCATCATCCTTGCTGAGCGCGTCCATCGCCTCGCGAATCTTCGCAACCGCAGTTGAAAAGCTTGAGTCGATCAACACTTTGCCTTCGGGACCGGTCTGCACCACCATGTTTCCACCTGCACCTTGAAGCAGAAACACATTGTCATAAAGCTTGGTCGTCTTGATCGGCGTCGTTGCTCCGGCAGCGCGCATCTGCGCCAGCCTGTCCGTCGCCTGTGCCGCCTGCGCCAATACCCACCGTGGTGCCATCGCCGCTGCCCCGGCCATTGCACCCAGTTGCAGAAAGCCTCTGCGATTCATGTTCTCACTCACCGTTTCCTCTCCTTCCAAGTCGATCGTGCTATAAGCCGAGACTTGCCATGTCGAAGCCGCCAAGTGCGCCCTTCACGCTCGATTGCATGGCCTCTTCGGCCTTGCGTCCGGCCTCGTTTATGGCTGCGACTACAAGGTCTTCAAGCATCTCAACATCGGGACGATCTCCGCTGAGAGTTGCTACCGCAGAAGGGTCAATGCGCAACTTGATCAATTCTTTCTTGCCGTTCATGGTCGCCGTGACGGCACCGCCACCACTGGTGCCTTCAACCACTGTCTGACCCAGCTTGCGCTGCACTTCTTCCTGCATCTTGTTGGCCTGCGAAAGCATTTCGGCCATCTTCAAAGGATTAACCATTCTGCGCCTCCGAGGGGCGATTCGTTACTTGTTACGAAGGTCCAGTACGCTGCGCACCTCAGCGCCAAAAATTTCCTTTGCTCGCTGCACCATTGGATGCGCCAATGCGGTCTCTTGCACGCTGCCCGCCATTGGTGTAGCCATAGGCGCTGCGGATGCGGCTGCGCCTTCGCCTGGAACCACCATGAAGCGCGTCGGCGCGCCTAGCCGCTGTAACTCTTGACGAATGATCTTTTCAGCTGCCAGATTCACAGTGAGCGATAACATTTTCTTGCCCATGCCCGGCACTTCAATGCGCAGGCTGGAGCCTTCCAGCGTCCACGCTCCTGAATTCAGCAACTGCGACGCGGATGCATGCCCGGCAGCTGCTAAAGCCGACACCACAGCCAGTTGAATGCTTTCGACCAGTGGTTTCGCCAGGCTATCCCCCTGAGCTTTGACGGTCGTGGCTACGCTGATGGTATCGACGAGCTTGTTAGACACAGACGGAGCGGGGGATGGAACAGCCTCGAGAGAAATGATGGAAGGCGCATCCATCTCCAGTACTGCCACTGCAGCGGGCGACAGGCGCTGGTCATTGAAAGCGGGACCTGGCAGTGGCATACTCGGCCCCGCCACACTTGATCCCCCGCCATTCGCTAACCCCAAGGGTGAACGGGGAATTGGAGCCGCCACCACGGGCAGCGCCGAGGACGGGCGTATAGGCGCCGCTGTCGAAACAATAGAAGTCATGGTTGAAGGCGGAGTGCCCGTCGCACTAGCGCCCGACGCCGCAGGCCGCGGACCTGAGCTTACCGGTCGCGGTGACGGCAGTCCGCCGCGCCCGCCCGCGACGCTACTCAACAATTCTTCCAGCGGCAACAAACGCTGTGCGTGAATCAGTTTTAGCAGGCCCAATTCCAGATGAAAGCGCTGCTCCTGGCTACAGTTCAAATCATCAAACGTGCGCAGCACAATTTGCAGATTGCGCGTCAAATCCTCTTCGGTAAACAGCATCGCGGTGCGCGCCGCTCTTGCCCGCTCGTCTCCTGAAATTTGCAAGAGCTGCGTCTGCTCTCCATCCAGCTTCGCCATTAGCGCATTGCGCAGGTAGCGAATCATCTGCCGCGCCAGCGATGAGGCGCTGTGTCCGCAGTTCAATAGATCATTCAACTGCTCCATCAGGGTGGAGCTCTTGCCCGCAGCGACAGCCTCGAGCAGCCGCTCAAACACCGCATTGGGCACCGCTCCCATCAACTCCCGAATCTGCGAAGCGGACAACACAGGCCGGTCCGAATCCATGGGGGCCGAGGCAATCGCCTGGTCCATGATGGAGAGGGCATCGCGCATCGATCCATCCCCCGCCTCTGCCAACAGCGCCAGCGCTCCGTCTTCCGCCCCGACTTGCTCCTGCGTCGCGATCATCTGCAACTGCGCCAGAATGTCGTCGAACTTTACCGCATGAAAGCTAAAGTGCTGGCAGCGAGACCGAATCGTCTGCGGAATATTTTCGGGCTCGGTCGTAGCCATCATGAAAATCACATGTGACGGAGGTTCCTCCAGCGTCTTCAAGAGCGCGTTAAACGCGGCCTCGGTGATCTGGTGGGCTTCGTCGAGAATATAAATCTTGTATTTGTCGCGCGCCGGAGCGTAACGCGCCGCGTCGCGCAGTTCGCGAATCTCATCGATACCGCGATTTGTGGCCGCGTCGATTTCGATCACGTCCACCGCGTTGCCCTGGCGTACCTCAATACAGGAGTCGCAAACTCCACAAGGTTCCGGTGTTGGGCGCGCCGGCGTGCCAATTTCGGTACGGCAATTCAGCGCCATGGCTACGATACGCGCGATGGTGGTTTTGCCGATGCCGCGATGCCCCGAAAATATGTAGCCGTGCGCGATGCGGTTCTGGCTCAGCGCATTCATAAGGGTCCGCGTCACGTGATCCTGGCCGGCCACGTCGGCAAAACGTTGCGGGCGATATTTTCTGGCCAGAACCTGATAACCCATGCGAACCCAACCTCGGACCAGCTTTTTAGAACTGGCCTAGGTGGGATTGTACAGTTCCGCGCATTGGCTCTGCTTTCGAGGGCGGGCGCCAGCCAGTGGCAGCAGAGTGGTGCTTTCATTCGTCCGCTCTTTCTCAAAGAGCTTCGTCGCTGCGAGCACGGTCCCAGCATTTCATTTGCCTCGAAAACACACGCGACCGCCAAACTGTCGTAACGGAACTACCTTTCCGTTTCCAACCAACTCTGGCGTTCGCAGGAGTAGCCTCATAAATACCATCATCAAGAGGCTGGGAACGATAAGCGGATATGAAGCCAGCGATAGAACCCGGCTTGGAGTGCCGATGCGGCACTGCCCTGGCTGTCAGATGTGTGAATTGCGGATAAAAATGAGTTGGAATTGGTTATGCCTGAAGATGAACGGAGTTGTACATTGCGCCCAAAGGCGTAGATCGAGCGCCAGGCTTCCGCAGAACTGTCGTCGAATGAAGCTCCTATCCGGCATTCTCATCACGATGGCCACGCTTACTTTTGCTCAGCCAGTTTTGGCGGGCGATCTGATCATTTCGCGTACCGCTTTTGTGGATGCAACTGGAACTTTGACAATTGCCGATGTGGCGGGGCGAGTAGAGGCGCCGATCGACGCCCCAATTTTATGGGCTAGCACCGATTCCGCGCATTGGCTGTGCTTCCGGGTGAGGGCGCCCGCCAATGGCAGCAAAGTGGTGCTTTTCATTCGGCCAACCTTCCTGAATGAAGTTCGTCTGTACGAGGCCGGTCCAGGCAATCCACTTACCTGGAAGACGCGTGTCACAGGCAACAACTACGCATACGGCGATCGCGATCGGGCCAACATCTCTTTGGGTTTCGTTGTCGATGTTGCCGCGCCCGAGGCGACCTTCTACCTTCGCGTCAAGTCCAGAAGCTCAGCGCAGTTCATCGTGGAAGCCCTGGAACCGGCCGAGGCAGAACACATGGACCACGAGCGCGACCTAGTGGAGGTTTTTTTTGTTACCGCCATGGTCTGCTTGTTGCTCTGGGCAATACTTAGCTATCTTCTGAACCGTGTACCGGTCGTGGGGCTTTTTGCTATTCACCAAGCCGTTTATACTCTCTTTGGAATCGTTGCCACGGGCTATTTGGCGCCTCTGTCTCTCCAAGGCTTTCCGCATTTGGTGGATTGGGTAAATGTCACCCTTTACCTGACGCTCAACTTCACAACCCTCCTCTTCTGCCGTGAACTCTTCAAACCTTATGGGCCGCCGCCAATACTGACGCGTGGGCTCAACGTGCTACTTTGGACGTTTCCGGCTCTACTCGCGGCACTTGCTTTGGGGTACAACGCACTTGCGATAAACTCCAACGCCGCTCTAATCAAGATCACTTGGTTGTATTTTATTGTCATCGCGTTTTCACTCCGTGTAGAAGGCACTCCGCGCCGACGTCTTGTGCAGGCATTCTTTGTTGCTGTGTTGATGTGCAACGGGGCCTTCTGGATGGTCGGACGTAACAATCGAATAGCGTCGGTAATCGGTCTGACGGGCGTACAACTGCTGATCGTCGATGGTCTTATCATCGGCGGATTGTTTGCCATGATGTTGCATACGCGAGCGCGGCAGGCCCAGCAGCAGGGACTGCAGTCCGCAGTGAACCTGCTTCTCGTGCAGGAGAAGTTCGAGATCGAACAGGCACTCAAAATTAAAATGGAGGTTCAAGCTCAAACAGACTACTTGACTGGGCTGTTCAACCGTCGTCACTTCGTTGAATTGGCTGAGCGCGAACTTTCCCGTTCGATCCGCTTCGAGAGACCGCTCACTTTATTGATGATCGACATCGACCATTTCAAAGCGGTCAACGACACCTGGGGACATAGCACCGGCGACGCGGTTCTCAAAGAAGTGGCGCAAATGATTCGCGATACGTTGCGCGACTTTGATATCTTTGGCCGCGCCGGTGGAGACGAGTTTACTGCCGTGATCGTTGAAGCAGGTGGCGAGGACGCTTTGGAAGTCGCCAGGAGACTTTGTGGAATCGTGGCAGACGCCTTAATCATTTCGCCAGGCGCCGGTCGCGTTCAGGTCACCGTATCAATTGGGATCTCTCAGTTGAATGGGCGCAACATCGACCTTAAAAGCTTGCTGCATGAGGCCGACCAGGCGATGTACAACGCTAAGCAAGCAGGGCGCAACAGGCTTGCCGTCTGTGATTAGTGATCCCATCGCAGTTAGGTCGACGGCAAGATCGACGGGGTCTACGTTAGTTCTCGCCCAAGATGAAGAGCGCCATCAGCGACGAGACTTACACGACGTAGATGGAGCAGGTATTGGCCTTGGGGCCGCCGCAAAAAATCGATGCGCCACGCACTCGGAGCGTCGGCGATTGGACCGTGGTGGTGGTTGAAGTCCACTGGGCGCCGATTTCCCTCGATTTCACAGTGAGTTGGAACAAAGCCGGGTAGATTGACGGAATATCCTTGCGTCCAGCAGCGGCAGTGGGCGACTTCCACAGCGCGCCTTACGTGCATCCGGATTCCTTTTCCGCAAGCGAAGTTACCGTTGGCGACGATGCATGGAAACTACCCGGCACGCTAACTATTCCGAAGGGCGCTGGGTCCTTTCCGGCGCTCGTCCTGGTGCATGGCTCCGGGCCCAACGATCGCGATGAATCCGTGGGAGGCGCGAAGGTCTTTCGCGGCCTTGCCGAAGGACTCGCATCGCGCGGCATGGCCGTACTTCGTTATGAAAAGCGCACGCGGCAGTATCCGCAACAATGGGCAGAAGACGCGAATTTTTAACGTGAACCAAGAGTCGGTGGAAGACGCGGTGCGCGCGGTTGCGATGCTCAGAACGCAGGCCAAGATCGAGGCCGGAGGAATACCAGAGGCCAGGGCATGTCGAAGAGCAGGTTGTTGCGGACATCGCAAGCTGGATTCTTCTGGTTAGGTAATGGCGGGACAGCGATTCTCCATACATGTGCTCTCGCGATCATCCTTGTTAGGGGTAACGCTTCGCAGGGATAACACC
>JANXYB010000060.1 GCA_025350325.1 Acidobacteriaceae bacterium | reverse complement strand
CGCGTAATCAAAAGGATGCGTTGGTTATCGCACGGAGCATTCATGACCCTTTCCGCAAATGAAGTGAACACCTTAAAGCATGCGCCCGCCGTTGAGGGCGTGCTGCCCGTTATTCTCGAGCGCTGGAGCCCGCGCGCTTTTGCCGATCGCGATGTCAGCCCTGCCGATCTGAAAAAGGTTTTCGAGGCGGCACGATGGGCACCCTCTTCTTACAACGAACAGCCTTGGCGCTTCATTCTGGGCGTCCGCGGTTCTACCGCCTACGACAAGATCGGATCGGCACTGATCCCGTTTAATCAGGCTTGGGCGCTGAAGGCTCCGGTACTGATTTTGGGTGTGGCTAAAACCCGGTTCAGCCACAACAACTCGCCCAACAACTACGCCATATTTGATCTCGGAGCCGCCTCCGGATTTATCACGCTGCAGGCCGCCGCGCTGGGGCTTGCCACTCACCAAATGGCAGGCGTCGACAAAGATAAGGCGCGCGAAATTTTGGCCATTCCCGAGCTATACGAGATCGGATCGGTGATGGCTCTCGGCTATCAAGGCGAGCCAGCCGCGTTGGCTAACGAACAGCTCACTAGCAGCGAAGTTGAACCCCGCACGCGCAAATCTCTGAGCGAACTGGTGATGTCGGCATGGGATCAGCCCGCCAAGCTCTCCTGAACGACGAACCTCCCGCGCCACTCTAAATCCTCCAGCCAACACGCTAAAGTGAAGGCTGGAGACTCCATTTTTGGCCAACGCGCAAACCCCTCGACAAGTTCGGCGAAAAGCGCCCGTACGCAGGATGTCGCACCGCTACAAAACCATCAAGGTCAAGCCTGCGAACTGGAAGAAGCGCGTAACCATCGCCGTCGCCCTTGCCGGTCTTGCTCTCGTAGCCTGGGCAACACTGGCACGTGCATTCGCGCCTACCGCAAACACCACGCGCGAACATTTCGACGCGATCATTGTCCTTGGCGCGTCCGCCGACGCCGACGGCAACCCCACTCCTGAGGAACTTGCTCGCGTCACCGAAGGCGTGCACGAATACGAGCGCGGCGTGGCCTCGCACCTGATCTTTACCGGGGGTCCTGAGCGCAACCAATTCGTCGAGGCCGAGGTTATGGCCCGCACCGCCAGTGCCCAGGGAATCCCCCCCGCCGCAATCCTTGTCGAGCCTCGCGCCAAAGACACGATTCAGAATGCCTGCTATTCCGCGCGCATCATGCAGGCTCGCGGTTTCAAGACTGCCGAAGTGGTTTCGACTGCGTATCACCTTCCACGCGCGGGACTCATCTTTAACCGGCTGCCGATTGAGTGGCGCACACACGCTGCGCCACCGCTACAGGCAGAGTCTTCTGGCAGCCTATCGACAGCCTTGCTCGAGACCCTGAAAACGATCCGGTATCTCACGTACGCGAATTGGGCTGAGCACTGCAACCCCTAGCTGCAGAGCAATCAGCCTTCGCGGCCCAGCCTTGGCGGCGTTGTCCCTCGCAGGCATGGTCCTGTAAGCTTTGTAGTGATGCGCCTCCCAGTAAGATTTTCGTTTGTCTTTGCCGCAGTTGCAGTTCTTGGGTTATTTGCCCCCGTTCCGCGCTTGCATGCGCAGGGCCAGAGCACAGCCTCGCAAACTTCTGGAGCTGGAACCTATATCGTTGTCGATCCGCTCTCTAATGTGCGTTACGACAACCGTTACGATGTGTCGCTCGGCCTGGCATATGGGCACACTAAGGCAGGCCCCACGCTGCTGCAGGGGTCAAACCTCGGTGGCCTCGATCTAAGCGGCTCATATTGGTTCAGCAAGCACTTTGCGCTGGAGGGCACAGGTCGTGGCTATCTCGGCACCAGCGGCGCCGGTCCCAATCCCTACAGCATCAAGGGCCCATTCATCAGCGAATACTTCTTCGTCGCCGGGCCCGAGTGGCTCGGCCCCCACAACAAGCATGGGGCGTTGATCGCTCATGCACTCTTTGGCGGAGCCTACGGCCGGTTTGATCAGGACCTGCGCGGACAGTCGCCTGCAGTCGTCGACTTCTATAACGACAAGGTCGCTCCGGCCGCGATCCTCGGCGGACACATCGACCTGAACCGATCCGCGCGCTGGGCACTCCGCATCAGTCCCGATGCTCTAGTCACACGCTACGGTATCGACTACGGAAACAAGAGGACGCAGACGGACGTCAATTTTGCGATTTCTGTCGGTGTCGAATACAGGTTTAAAAAGAAACGCTAAAGGCTGCTCGCTGCGGCCATGTGTGACATCCATCGTAATGAACAGGAGCTTTAGGCGGCGCCTGGCGCGAACGGGCTCGGCCTAAATTTTTCTACTCCAGTTTGCGAAATTTCACGTCGAACCGGATTGGATTAAAACAGATAGCTGCATGCTCAATCCATGGTGTGGTATTCTTCGCCGTTCGGTGACGTTTGCAGGTAAACGTCCCAATCGAAACGCCGTACCGGATAACGGCACATTGGATTCGCGCTGAGAACGTTCCGAAAGACAACGCGACAAGGCAGGGTCATACGGAAATGAAAGACACTCTGGGAGTACTGCTTGCGGGCGGAGCCGGTGAACGGCTCTTCCCGCTTACCCGCGATCGCGCTAAACCGGCTGTGCCCTTTGGTGGACACTACCGCATTATCGATATAACGCTCTCCAACTGCATCAACTCGGGGTTGCGCAAAGTATTCATCCTTACCCAATACAAGGCACTGTCGCTCAACCGGCACATTCGGGAAGGCTGGACAGGTATTGTCGCGCAGGAACTGGGAGAGTTCTTTGAACTGCTGCCCCCAATGCAGCGCACCGGCGCAAATTGGTACATGGGCACCGCCGACGCGGTTTATCAGAACATCTATTCGATTGGCAGCGAGCAGCCCAAACACATGATCATTCTCAGCGGCGATCACATCTACAAGATGGATTACAGCCGCATGCTTGAGCATCACCGCGAAACCAAGGCAGAGGTAACGTTGGCCACTTTGCCTATCCCCCCCGATGAGGTGGCGCGATTCGGAGTGGTGGATGTGGGCACGACCGGCGAGATTCAAGGCTTTCAAGAGAAGCCCGCCACAACCGCCTTCCGCTCCCCGTTCAATCCTGATTCCGTTGAAGCTTCAATGGGTATTTACATCTTCAACACTGAGGTTCTGCTCAAGGCGCTCATCGCCGATGCTGAAGATCCCAACTCTAAACACGACTTCGGCCATAACATTCTGCCCAACCTCCTGGGCAAGAAAAAAATGGTGGCCTACAGTTTCGTGGATGAAAACAAGCAGCAGGCACTCTACTGGCGCGACGTGGGAACGCTCGATTCCTACTATGACGCCAACATGGATCTGTGCTCGGTGTCGCCTGTGTTCAACCTCTACGACAAGAGCTGGCCGATGCGTACCCGTGTACGTCAATACCCGCCGGCCAAATTTGTGTTTGGGGAGCCGGGTCGCACGGGTACAGCGATGAATTCGGTGATTACCGCCGGCGTAATCATCTCTGGTGCGTCCGTGTCCAATTCAGTGCTGTCGCAAGATGTGCGCGTCAACTCCTATTCCGAGGTGGACGCGAGCATCATCTTCTCTCACGTAAACATCGGTCGTCACTGCCGCATCCGCAAGGCCATCATTGATCGCGATGTGCACATTCCCGAGGGAACGGTGATCGGCTACGATCCGGTCGAGGATAAGCGACGCTACTTCGTTACCCCATCGGGTCTAACCATCGTGACCCGCGATGCTTCACTGTTTGAGAATCCCGTCGATCCTGAATTTCAGGAGCGGTACTAAGCAGGTCCACTCTGGTCAGCCCGCAACCCGCGCCGCAGCATCAAAGTCTCAGGAGAAACGCATCCATGGCTGATGTAGCAAAAAAAACAGCACCCGAAGAATTGGTCGAGGACGACAGTCTCGATAGCGAAGCGATCGTAAACGATTCACTGGGAACGGTCGATCTTGCTGACTCGACAGGCAGCGACGAGCATAAAGAGACCGGCGACGCTAAAGTAAAAAACAAAGACACCCACCAGGAAGACTAGTCATCGCGGGCATGGCATTAAAACGGCATGCGGGCCGTAAATACCAGGTTGTGGTTTGTGTTGTGGAACTTTGTCAATGCGATCTGCTCGCCGGCTCCGAACGTCAGTCCCAGGCGTCCGGGTTTGCCCTGGGCGCCATGCCGTAACGGAATTCTGCCAATGATAATGCCTGGGGTGGCAAAGGATGTTGCTTTGCCATCATTCGAGCCGCCGATAAAAAAGTTGGAATTGGACTCGACTTCAGGCCAGAAGAACCGGGCGACTCCAGTTCTTGCGATGCGATATTGCGCAGCGCTATTCCATGTGATGGTGTGGCCAAGCTTTTTGCCGTTACTCGCCGGCAGCGATCCGCCTGCGGTAGAAGTCAAAGCCAACAGCCCGAATCCCTTTCCCACGGCCAGGGTCGGCGTTGCGGTCGCACAGTAACTGCCGTTGGTGTGCTTGCCGGTGGGATAGGTGCCTGCTATGAATCCGGTAATGATGGCGTTGCCGTGTTCCTCGTTGCGTGAGAAGAAGCGGAATTTGGAATTGAACGAAACATCGCCAAATCCGTCCGGGGAATTTGCGGCTGCCTGGTGGGCGAAGAACGGCGGCGCGTTAAAGAGCAGCTCAATCCGTCGCGTGGGGATGATTTCCAGGCCTTTACTGTTTCCGTAGTTCCAGGTTTCAAGCAACTTGGTGTTGGTCTGGCGCACAAAGTCGGACCGAATCTCCTGCTCAAGCCGCGGCGTGACTGTAATTAGCGGTGTCACCCAGTGAGGCTGTTCACTCTGCGTCGCCGTGACGCGGGCCTGATAGCGCGCGATGAATGTATCGGTCGCGCCAGGTGCCTGCGCACCTGACAAAGTGCCCATTGCGCAGGCAATCGCGGTGAAAGCAACTTTGCATGTAATTGAGGCAAATCGACCAGTGCGGTGGGGATGATTTTGGACAGATACCTGTCGGTCCGGGGAAAGATCGCTCATACTCCGATTTTAGACAAATCAGTACGAATAATATGTCGTTTGCCGGTCATTTAGTTCAAATTCATTCAGTTTGGCGAAATATTGAAAGACTAAAACTTAAGTTTGGTGCCATGAGCTTGCATTTGCAATAATCGAAACCCTGTAACGGAGGGGTTCTCAGATGCCATCAAAGGATGCGGATCAGATGCGGTCGTCGATCGCGGACGTGATCGGTCGTGACAGCGTTTATATCACTGCGAAGGATGAGGTTCGCCACTTCGACCCGAGTTCGGACCTCTGGATATACGTGGGTAAACTTCTCTTTGGCTTCGCAAGTTCGGGCGGCATCTGGCTCTGGAACACACTGAAAAAGAAAGGAGCGGAGACCGGTGAGAGGGCGATCGGCGATGCCATGAATGCCGCGCTTGAGAAGGTCAAAACCGCAGCTGCGCACAAGCCGAAGAAGGATGCGGGGAGCGATGCGAAGGTCGAGTTGCAGGAGCAGTCCGAGCAACTGGATATTGCCAGCCAGGCGCTGCGGGAACTGGGCACCGTCGCCGAGCCAGAGGAAATCGAAAGCTTTTTGGCTGGCGGTGAGGCGGCCGTGACCAAACAACTGATGGACGATAATTTCCCCGAGGCTAAGGCGCGGCGCATTGCCGCTGCAGTAGCGTTGCAGGTGGAAATGCGGCTCAAGGGAACGCAGAAGGCATGAGCGGCATAAGTAACACTCTCGTCGCACCAAGAGATGCGGTCGCCGTTGCGGTGACGCTGGCGCAGTATCTACTGTTTATGAGTCCCGAAAGCGCTGAGCGCGGCTGGAGTCTGGTTGGGACCGTTGGACAAGCGGACCCAGGGCAATGGTTTGCGATTCACAACAAAAGTCACACAAGTTACATGCTCGCCGGGGATCACGGACGATTCAGCGTCGCCCCGCCGGAAGGTGTGGATGTCTCTACTTTACCCGTCATCGATGAGTCTGGCCCTGCTCCGACAGCCCTGCGCGACTATATGGATTGGCTGGCAAAAAAGATTGCGGAAAGTCATCCCGAATACGCCGAAAAGATGAACTCAACAGCAAAGCTGGTTTGGCGCGTCGATGACCTGGGCTGGCTGCGCGGGGAGTTGAATGGGCTGGTGAGCGGGTTCGCGATGAAAGGTCCGCAGTTCTCGGATCTCGAATTCGCTTCGACACTGGAATCCGATACACGCAAGCGATATCTACACTTTGAGATTCCCGGAACGCTGGCAGCTACGGTGCTGCTGCTGACGAGAATGGCGCGCGTCGCCGCTCCGCTGAACCTGGTGGGCTTGTCCTTTGGCGTCGGCGGATCGTTGGATATTTTCGATGGCCCGCAGCGCTTTTTAGAAGACATGCTCAAGAAAATCGTGAAGCTCGATGCAGGCGCAACGAAAATTGAAGAGGCTTGTGCGTCGCTGCAGGAAGAAGCCGAGGGCCTCGCCGACAAGGCCGAAGCTGCGCAAGCGTTTGGCGAGTTTTACGGCTCAATTTTTGAGAGCGTTCCGTTGGCGTATGCGGCGCAGCAGGGATATGAGTTTCTGGCGAACGCCGGCCTGGGTAAGCCGGGCCATTACAAGATGCTGGCCAATGTCTGCGAGGAACGAATTGCACCCGCGTACGCGACCATGCCGCTGGCATTTCGCGATGCGATGGATTGGCGCGATCTTCATTGGCATAGGGACGCCATCGCCAAGGCACGCCAAACGGGCGGGGACACTACTGCGGAGATGCTGGCGGATCAATACACCAAGATCTCGCTGTTATACCCAACCTTTCTGAAGGATTTCTTGCTGGGAAAGACAGACGAATTACGACTGACCGCGGCACCAGCGAAGTGATCGTATTGACATCGCGAAAATCAGGCACGCCATGTTACGAAAGGCAGACGCGTTTTTGGTAACCTTTCGCCGCATCGACTATCTCACACGTGCGCGGCGTCTCAATAAAGCATGTTCAACGACCTTACAGAATCGACGAAAACGGACGGCAAAGGCCGCATACGCAGTCTGGGCAGGCGTGCCTCAATCTTCTCGATGGCGGGCGCGTTGAGCACGTTGGCATTTTGGGGATTGCGCCGGAGCACGTTCGCAGAGCGGCCAAAGACACCAGACCAAGGGCCAAAGACTGTCGAGGTGGTGGAGTTTTCTGCGCGCGGGGAGAGGCTCGGTACGGCAACTCTTCTGCGGATTCGCAAGACAGACAACGAGTGGCAAAAGCAGCTTTCATCGACGGCCTTCTGGATCACGCGGCGCGATGACACCGAGAAACCATTCAGCGGCGCTACCTGGGATGAGCATGGGCGCGGCATTTTTCGTTGCATTTGTTGTGACCTGGCACTGTTCAGCTCTGAAGCCAAGTTTGATTCCGGCACCGGTTGGCCCAGCTTCTGGCAGCCCATCGCTGCCGAGAATGTCGTCGAGACCGTTGACAGCAGCCTGATGATGGAGCGCACCGCAGTATCGTGCCGGCTATGCGATGCGCATCTTGGGCATGTGTTCAATGATGGACCGGCTCCGACCGGCCTGCGCTACTGCATGAATTCGGCAGCCATGCGCTTCATCGCATTGTGATTGGCAATTTTTGGTAAAGGACCGCTCGGCGTCGAAGAGCAATGTGGGTCGCATTTGTCGATCTCCTCATTATCACCAGCGGTGGTCTGGCGTTGGTTGGGGATAATGTCTACATTGACAATTTCCCCGCACGGCCTTGGTCATCTCAGCCAAGGATTAAACGACGTCATTGCTACAGCCAAAGCCACGGCCAGATCGCAAAATGGCCAGCCTTAACTCCCTATGGAACAAAGTCCGCAAAATCTTCGTAAGACCCACTATGCAATGCGTGGGTACATTAAGCTGGAGCGTGGTAGGACTGGCGGTGCCGCCGAAGCCTGTGCGGCGCAGGCTTGAGCCCCAGGGCGCCGGCACGCCAGCGCAGCCGGTTGCCGGCCACACGCAAGACGGCGCGACGATGGCACCGGAGGCCTGCCTGTCGAGCGGGGAGGTGAGACCACTGGAGATCGACTGGTCCCAAACTGTCCGCCGCTGCATGGACGGAGATTCTGGAGCATGGGCGGAGCTAGTGAGGACACATCACCGGCGCGTCTATGGCCTTTGCTATCGCTTCACCGGCAACACGGCTGACGCCGAAGACCTCACGCAAGATGTCTTTTTGAAAATCTATTCAAACCTGACCAGCTTTGACACCGGGCGCGGCAGCCTGCAGGTGTGGATTACCACCATGACGCGCAATCTGCTGGTGGATAACTTCAGGCGCACCAAGAACCTGCGCGCTACCGGCTCGCTTGACGAGGGCTGGGAAGTCACCGACGAATTGCGGCCCGTGGACCGGCTAGTGGCTCGTGGCCCATCTCCGCATGAATCCGCAGCGCAAAAGGAACTCTCAAAGATGGTGCAGAACGCCCTCGCCCGCGTCTCGGTTGAGCTGCGCGAGGCGGTCATTCTGAGGGATTTACAGGATTTGGACTACAAAGAGATTGCCCAGGTGTTGGGCATACCCGAAGGGACGGTAAAGTCCCGTATCAGCAGAGGACGTGCGGAACTAGCGCGCCTGCTGGAACGTAATAAGCGGGAGGTGATGTAACATGGCAGACCGCGCAAACATTCCGAATTCTCCAGCCTGCGGCCTTTGGGAAACGCTTTTGGCCGACGCTTTAGATGGGCTGCTGCGGCCAGAGGATGAGGCGACGTTTACCTCGCATATGGCCGGCTGCCCTGCCTGCACTGCCTTGTATGAGGAAGCCCAGCGAGGGCGCGAGTGGATTCAGTTCCTTTCGCCCGAACCCGATGTTCCCGAAGGGCTGTTAGACAGAATCCTGGCTCAAACCGGACCAGGACAAGTTGACGCTCATCTGGCAACGGTTGGCGGCATTATGCTGCCCATGCCTCCAGCGTGGCAGCGGCCCGGCATGATGGGTCGCATCCGGCGCTTTGCCGAGCCGCGGCTTTTAATGACCGCGGCAATGGCCTTCTTCTCAATCGCTTTAACGCTGAACATGACCGGGGTGCGCCTCACGGGTTTGCGGCTTTCGGATTTGAGACCGACGGCCGTGCGTTCGTTCATGGAGCGGCGTCTGACTATGGCCTCGACGCCGATCATTCGCTACTACGATCACTTGCGACTGGTCTATGAAGTTGAATCGCGGGTGCGGGAACTGCGCCGGACCTCGACGGGCGAAGGCAACGAAGGCCAAGCACCCAAGAATGCACAGCCAAATAACCCGGGAGAGTCAAAACAAACTCCGAAGCACAAAGACGGGGGATCACGCGTGGACCCTCCACAACAGTCGGGCACCCCGG
>JANXYB010000116.1 GCA_025350325.1 Acidobacteriaceae bacterium | reverse complement strand
TATTCATCCGACCCAATGTTGTCGGTATATCCCTCAACCTGCAGCTTGAGGTTTGGATACGCCAGCAGAATTCCGGAAACTTTAGCCAGCCTTTCACGCGCTTCCGACTTCAGAGTGTACTTGTTGAAATCAAACAGCACGTCCGACATATTCATAATCAGTCCGCGTGCTGACTCGTGCGTCTGCAATACCGCGTTGAGCTGAGCCTTCAAGCGCTCACGCATCTGCGCTGTTTGTTCGGTAGCTTGCTGCGCACTCTGCTCGGCTGCTTGTTGTGCCTCGCGTGCTTTCTGGGCGCGTGCTTCAGACTCCGCAGCGTCGGCATCGGCCTTAGCGCGGCGTGCAGCCTGCTCCTGCTCAGCCAACTTGGCCTGTTGAGCGGCCAGCTGGGCCTGTTGCTCGTTTTGCTGCGCCTGCCGAGCGGCTGCTTCGGCATCAGTGCGCGCTTGCTGCTGCGCCAACTCGTCTTCCGCCTTTATCTTGCGAATGGTAATGATGCGGGCGTCTTCGGCGGACTGCACTGCTTCGCGCGCAAAGGTGATGGTACGCTTACGGTCGCCCTTGTGCGCGTCCGACTCTTCCGCATTTTCGAGGCTGACCTTAGCCGTATTGAGTGTGTCCGAAGCGTATTTCACCGCCCCCGCCGCTTCCGCGATTTGAACCGCATTTTCCGCCTCGTAAAGTTCGAGCGGCGAACGCTCATTACGACGGATCGGATGAAGGATTGTGTGACGCCCAGCTGTTTCGGCGTACGCTCCGCGCGGCAGCAGCGTGTAATGTGTCGTGACCGGTTCGATCACGCCCTGCGTCTGGTCCGGGAGAACAACATTCTGCACCACCACTGCATCGCTTGGCATATTCACTGCGTAGTATGGCTCGGCCGTAACGATCAAACCAAAGGACTGCAGATTCGTAGTGACGGTGATCTGGTTTTTATCCTTCGATCCAGTGGGCAGTACCTCCCCTAGATTTACGGGGCGACCCTCCGGAGTTATTGCCCATAGAACATAGGTCAAATATTCGGCGCCGAAACCGTTGGCCGGACTAAGGCCCTGGAAGTTCGCCTCAATCGACGTGCGCCCGGCGCGCGCCTCGACCTTGGCGGTACCGGATGCCTGCGGCAAGAGGGCGGTACCTTGAAAGCCTATTTTCGTGGCGCCGCTGCGATGAAAGTAGTTGATCGCAGGTAGTTCGCGGCCAACCACTTGGATCTTGTAATACGCTATGCCGTCGCGCATCTCCGGTTGCGAACTTGGCTGGCCATTCTGCGGGTTCTGCGTCGATGTGGGATTCGACTCCTGGGCAACAAGTAAACCCGCGCTAGCCAACAACAAAGCCATGAACCGTATAATTCTGCTTTTCTTAATCAATCTCAATCTCCATAAATTCTTCGCGACCTAATTGTAAGGCCGAGTGCAAAGCGTTTCCAAAACGTGGGCATTCTAAGGTAGGGATGCCCTCAACTCGCCGCGAGTTGTACGGCGGCCGAACTACAGACTTTCCAGGGCGCGCCGGACCCTTCATCTGCAAGCCTTGTCACCGAAACATAGACAATATTCAAAAAACCATTCAACGGACGCGACCTCACATCCCGCGGACGCCTACCTGCTGGTCGCGATCATCTGCGCGGCATGTTGCAGGCTGGTCTCGGTGACCTTTGCGCCGCTCAACATACGCGCAACCTCATGCGTGCGGGCGCGATCGTCGAGTAAGCGTACCTGCATCTTTGTGCGGCCATGGTCTTCGCGCTTCTCGACCACGAAATGCTGATCGGCAAACGCAGCGATCTGCGGCAAATGCGTTACGCAAAGCACTTGTTGCCCTGCTCCCAAAGCCTTTAATTTCTGGCCCACGGCATCTGCTGCACGGCCGCCGATGCCGACATCGATTTCGTCGAACACCAGCGTGCGCGGAGTCGGAGCCTTTGTCTTCGGGCGCGCCGCCCCCTCTTCTACGCTGACTTTCAGCGCCAGCATCACGCGACTCATCTCACCGCCTGAGGCAATCTCATGCAGCGGCTTGAGCGGCTCGCCAGGATTGGTTGCGATGCGATACTCCACTTCGTCCCAACCATGCGCAGTCCAGTCCGCTTCGTCCTCAACCGCACCGACAGAGACATCGAAACGCACCTTCATCGCCAGAGAATTAATTTGGGCCTCCGCCAACCTTGCAAGCTTCGCCGCTGCTGCCTTGCGGTCTTTTGTGATCGACGCTGCAGCAGTGCGGTAGGCCTTCGCCGCTTCATCCAGCACTTTGCGCAGCGACTTGAGAATCTCGTCGCGGTCTTCGACTTCAAGCAATTTACGACCGACTTCTTCTCCGAGCGCGATGACATCTGCAACCGTTTTGCCGTATTTGCGCTTGAGCCGATCGAGCAGCGCTAGCCTGTCTTCAATCTCAGCCAGCCTTTCCGGCGATGCGTTGATGCCCTCCGCATAATCCCTGAGACTGCCGCCAACCTCGCCCACCGTGGCACGCGCCGACTCAATCTGTTGCACGGCATCTTTGAATCGATCGTCATACCGCGCCAGTTCTTCAATGTTGCGCAGCGCCGCGCGCAGAGCAACCTCTGCGGATGCCCCGCCCTCATAGAGCTGTTCAAATGCACTCATTGCGGCGGCATACAGTTTTTCCGCATTCGCCAAAACGCGCTTTTCCGTAGCCAGTGCTTCATCCTCGCTGGGCGTCAGCCGCGCCGCTTCGATTTCCTTGTGTTGGTAGGTCCATAAGTCGACCATGCGCAAGCGTTCCTGCTCACCCGTCACCAAGTCATCGAGCTTGGTGTGCGCTTCACGCCAGCGAGCGTATGCTTCTGCGATCGCGTCCGTCGAGACGCCCCCGAAACGGTCGAGCAGAATGCGCTGCTGCGTCTGGTCAAAACTCGACAGCGTCTCGGTCTGCGCGTGAACCAGCGCCAGCTCCGGTGCGAGTTGTCGCAGCACTGCCACCGTGGCAGGCTGATTGTTGACGAACACGCGGCCCTTGCCTGTTACCAGAATCTCGCGCCGTAAAATGATCTCGTTACCTTCAGCATCAATACCGTTTTCTTCGAGAATGGCGTCGGCCGCCGCAGTAGACTCAAACACACATGCGACCACCGCCTTGTCTGCGCCATGGCGCACAATTTCCGCTGAGGATTTGCCGCCCATCAGCAGCGCCAGCGCATCGACGAGTATTGATTTTCCCGCGCCCGTCTCGCCTGTCAGCAAGTTCAATCCCGGCCCAAACACAGCAATGGCATGGTCGATGACAGCGTAATTCTCAGCGCGCAACTCGACAAGCATCGTTAGACCATTCTCCTGCGCGCGTGTACCAGCCGCAAACTCGCTGACACACACGCAATCCGACCGCAGCATAGCATGAATGGTGCATCCCACGACGCACCAAACGCCCTCGAATCAGTGAATGGGACCATATCGATAACTTGGAACGCTCTACCCCGTCTGATACCGTGAATACTGAGGTGAATACCGATTCTTACCGCTGCCTTCGTCTTTGTTTTACAGGCTGATAGTGGTGCTCCTCCCGCAGGTGGTCCGATCCCCCAGGGTTCGAGCGCACTGATGGAAATGTTGAGCAACATTGGCCCCATTGCACTCGGCGTTTTGCTGCTGCTGTTGATCGCCAGCCTCTACTCGTGGACCGTCATTCTTGGCAAGATTTCAATCTTCGGTAAAGCTACACGAGAGAGCCGAAACTTTATACGTGCCTTTCGCAAGGCCACTCGCCTGCAAGAAGTTGTAGCCTTCGCCGACAACTACAGGGCCAGCCCCATGGCGCAGGTATTCGTCGACGTATACGAGACCTACAAGCGGCAGACAGGCGGCACAGGGCCGCCCCGGAACATGGGCACGCTCGAGCGATCCGCGCAGACCGCAGCCAACGAGGCCGTCACCAGTTTGGAGCGCCGACTCACTTGGCTAGCCACCATCGCTGCTACCAGCCCATTCGTCGGCCTCTTCGGAACTGTGATGGGCGTCGTCGACGCGTTTCACGGCCTGGGTACGGCCGGTGCCGCGACGCTGCGAGCCGTTGCGCCCGGCATCTCCGAGGCCCTGATCACTACCGCCGCCGGCCTATTTGTCGCCGTGCCTGCCGTCGTCGCATACAACCAGTTCGCCGCACGCATCCGTGTCTTCGCATCAGCTACCGATGACTTCTGCCGCGAACTGCTCAATGCTCTCGAAGAAATTCCGGTGCGCGCACCCGGCGGCCCGCGCGGACCTGCCGACGAGCCCCAAGAGGTAGAGCGTGGCTTTTACAAGTAGCGGCGGCCAGACCCGCTCCTCTCTCGCCGACATCAATATCACGCCCCTTGTCGACGTGGTTTTGGTGCTTCTCGTCATCTTCATGATCACTGCGCCCGTGCTGCAGTCAGGCATTGAAGTGGCCGTGCCCAAGACCCGCACCGTCAAAGAGATCACCGAGCAGCGACTCGTACTGACCATTGATCGCGACCAGCAGGTCTTCCTCGGCGACAAGGCGGTCAACATTCATGACCTCGCACAAAGTTTGCGCATGCCGGGCGTCGATCCGTCTAAAAAAATAATCTATCTGCGCGCCGATGAACGAGTTCCCTTCGGCGCTTTTGCCAGCGTGATGGATGCAGTGAAACAGGCAGGGATTACCAACATTTCCATCGTCACGCAGCCGGTCGATGCAAAGGGCTCCGCGAGCGGCAAGTAGAAACCGGCGTCTTCGACTGAATGAAAAGTTTGCGATCAACACGATGAGCAGTTTTATCCAGAGCGGCGATCACCTTGAACAGGAATTGATGGCGGAACCCGTAGCGGTTCCGGCTACTGGAGCCGTATTGCTTCACTGCGGGCTGGTCGCGGCGATCGTTCTTTATGGGGTCATCGGAGGCTTCTTCCACCACAGCCTTTGGGGCGGCCCGGGGCAAGGTGGAGCGATCCAGGTAAACCTCGTTAGTAGTGCCCTGCCAATACCGTCAGACATTCCCCCCAATAAGAACGTGCTCGCTACTGAGACCCCCAGCCAGGCTCCAGCACCACCTGAGCCCAAGGCCAAACAAGCCATCGATGAAACCGCCATTCCCATCTCCGGCAAGCAGAAAAAGCAAGAACATAAAGAGACCCCCAAAACATCTCCGCGCCAACCACAGCCGGTGCAAAATAATCGCGCACAATACGGCGAGCAGGCCGGCTCATCGATGCCGCGCACAGCGACGCAGAGTTCCTCTACAGGGCCTGCGTCTATTAATCAGGGCGACTTCGGCAGCCTCTTTGGATGGTACGTAGAAAACATCAATCGCAGGATGGACGCAAACGGCTACCGTTCAGCGGCCGACCCACATACACCGAAGGGTGTCAAAGCATACATCTCGTTCAAAATTGCAAAAGACGGCTCGGCCAGCGACGCAAGGCTCGATCGCTCCAGCGGCAGTCCGACCTGGGATACAGCGTGCGTGCGCGCGGCACAGCGTGTCGATACTTTCGGCCCTCTGCCGGCACAATATCGCGGCAATAACCTGCTGGTCTCTTACTATTGCGAGTACTAACGCCATCGAGGCGGCATCGAATTAGAATAGGCGATAGGCTTTATTTCTTCGCGTAAAGGATCTAATCGATTCTGCATCGGCAACGCATCGCCAACAGCGCTTCGCAAAATCAATTTCACACAAGCAAGGAAGGATTGCGCACTGCATGAGATATAGTTTGCGAATTGTTCTTCCGATATTTTTCATTCTCTCTGGCTTCACCACTCTCCCCTCTTTTGCCCAGGACTGGGTACACACCGGATCGAATCTCGGCAGCGCCAAGATTCGCATCGCCGCCGCGGATTTCAAGCCCGTCGAGGCCGACCCGCAAACACCTGCGCTCAAAGCAGCCTTCGACTCGACCCTCTACGGCGACCTGACCAACGCCGGCATTTTCGACGTGGTCTCGAAGAGTTTCACTCCCCAGGTCACCCCCGGTTCGCCGCAAGAGATCAACCTCGCACAATGGTCTGCGGCGCCCGCCAATGCCTCGATGGTCGCTTTCGGCGCCCTGTCCGCCACTGCTGGCAAGCTTGTCGTTTACGGATGGCTCGATGACACGCGTAACACCGCCAATCCGCAGGTGCTCGGCAAGCAGTACAACGAAACCGCCAGCATCGACATGGCGCGTACCATTGCGCATCGCTTCGCCGATGAAATCATCTATCGTCTCGGCGGCGGTATCAACGGCATCGCGGAAACCAAAATCTACTTCGTCAGTTCGCGCACCGGCTCAAAAGAGATATGGTCGATGGATTACGACGGACAGAATCAGCATCCCGTCACCCACCTCGGCAGTATCACGCTATCGCCGCGCGTCTCGCCCGACAACTCGCGCATCGCTTTTGCGTCGCTCGGCCACGAGGGCTGGTCGATTCGCATGTTCTCGCTCGAACTCGGCCGCTTGGTGAGCTTCCCCGCCGGCACCGCAGGCGGATCGAATCAGTCACCCGCCTGGTCCTCCGACGGAAACAAAATTGCTTTCTCCTCCTCCCGCTCCGGCGACCCCGAAATCTGGATGGCAGATGCCAACGGCGGCAATGCCCGCAGGGTCACATCGTTTCGCGGCCCCGATGTGTCGCCCACGTGGAATCCCCGCACCAACGCCCAACTAGCATGGGTCAGTGGCCGCACTGGGCTGCCGCAGATCTACACCATGGATCAAGACGGATCGAACGTCGAGCGACTCACCGACGGCGGCTATGCCATCTCTCCCTCATGGGCGCCGAACGGCCAATTTCTGACCTTCAGTTGGAATCGCAAGTACGGCCCCGGCGCGCCCGGCGGCCAAGACATTTATGTGATGGACATCGCAAGCAAACCGCTGCGCTGGCTGCAACTCACCCACCAGGCGGGCACCAACGACTTTCCATCGTGGGCTCCCGATGGCCGGCACATAGTTTTTGAAAGATCGACCGGCGGCCATGCCGAAATTTGGTCCATGCTGGTTGACGGGACTGAGCAACATCAGCTCACCCGCTCCGGCAATAACTACATGCCAAACTGGAGTTGGAAATAAGCGGCTGCTCTCGCCGGGCTCCCCGGCGTTCTCCAAGTTCGCGCATGTCCTGGATGCCCGCCGACCTTTGCGACCTTGCATCGCAGTCGCGCCTAAACCGCTTGCTCTTTGGTTGTAGTGAGTCACAGGCACTCGGTAGTATGATCGCGTCTCAAGAACATGAGGTTGAACACTTGAGGCGCCCACACCGAATCCTTCTGCCCCTCTTTCTCCTCATTTTGTGCGCGCACTTTTCCTTTCCGCAATCCAGTCTTTCCGCGAAGTGGGAGGAACTTACAGCGCCGGATTTCGTCCATGCGATTCAGCAGTCGCAAGGAGTTTGCGTTCTCCCGTTTGGAATCATCGAGAAGCATGGACCGCACCTGCCGCTCGGCACTGATCTACTCGACGTTCGCTTCGCCGTGATCAACGCGGTGAAACAGGAATATGCAGTTGTCTTTCCTGAGTATTATTTCGGGCAAATTTTCGAGGCACGTCAGCAGCCCGGAACGCTCGCATACAGCCTCTCGACGCAACTCACGTTGCTGCAGGAAACGGTAAAGGAGATGGCCCGCAATGGCTGCAAGAAGATCGTCATCGTGAATGGCCATGGGGGAAACGAATCATTGCTGCCGCTCTTTGGACAGTCCCAGTTAGCGAGTCCGCGTGATTACGTCGTGTACGTGTTTGGCTTGCCCAACACCCACGTCCCAGGCCGGCCCGCGATAAAGACGCAGATGGACATGCACGCAGGCGAAGTCGAAACCTCCTCGATGATGGCCGCCCGACCAGACCTCGTGCACCAGGATCGCGCGTCTCAGCAATCGGGTGCCGACCAGCATCGGCAATCGCTACCCGAAAGTGTTTACACGGGCATCTGGTGGTATGCGCGTTTCCCTAATCACTACGCCGGCGACGGCTCCGCGGCTACAAAGGAGTTGGGCGAATTCGATCAGAAGACCTGGTCACGCGAGATCGCAGAGGCAATCAAAGCCATCAAAGCCGATCAGGAGAGCCTCAAATTGCAGAATCAATTCTTCGAAGATGCGCAGCACCCGCTCGACACCAAGCAATAGCCAGGACAGCCTCGCTCCTCGACACTTCAGCGCGAAGGGTCGCCGTAAAAGATTCCGCGCCCGTGCGTACCCACATACACACGCCCGAAGATCCGAGGATCACCCGCGATCTGCAGCACCAATCCCCATTGATGCTGGTCGTCGTTGATTCTGACCCATGTGCGCGATTCATCGACCGATCGAAAAATCCCCGGCTGCCCATGGATCGTTCCCACTAAATACAGCGCCGGATAGGAACGATGGGGAGCCGCCATGCCAAAGCCGAATGCATGAATCTCATCCACGCCCGGCATCCGCGTTAAAGACATCACACCACCGCTTGCCTGCCCCAACTGCGAAGCAACATGGTAGAGCCCATCGAACGCCGCCAGCCACAGATCGCCCCTTCGCTCGGGCGTTGCGTATAGGCGATCCTGTCCACCGCGCGCATCGCCGCGGGAGGAAGCGCTGGCAATCCAAGGACCGCCAGTCAAAACAAACTTCTCACCGCTAAACCTTGCTCCACCATCGGCGCTTCGATACAACATATTTTCCGTATGCGAAACAGCGTAGAACGCCCGCGCATCTTTTGCATCGGCAATCACCCGCATGCCGCTGAGTAGCCCCTGCGCCAGCGTCCAGGTGGTCCCCCGATCCCGCGTCACGTAAGGAGCCTCGTGCTCCGGCGTCCAGACCCACGTCCCACCATCGGCAGATACAGCCAGCGACCCGGCACGGCTCTGCGCCGTTGGCGCTGCAACAGTCGGATTCCACGTTCGCCCCGCATCGAGCGAATAGCTGATATTCCCGCCCGGTTTATGCTCAGCACTCTCCCCTACGCGCACAATCACATCGGGCCGCAAGGCAGCCGTTTCGACTGCAGAAGTATTGCCCATGCGCGGCGGTGCCGACGCTCCCTCCGGCGCAGGCAAATCCAGATTCCCATGCACGAAGCCGCCGTAATCTCCGATCGCCGACACGAGATGTGCGCCTGCCGCAGCGCTGTCGAGTTCGAGTGCGACCGTCTCTTCAATGCCCGACGCGAGAATGCTCCAATGCGTCGGCAAACTTCGATCTGCGGCGCTCAGATCAAATGTTTCCCAGCCTCCATAGCCAGTCGTAAACACAGCGTGATCTGAATTGGCAGGGTCGATTTCGATATCAAACAGCCAGTGAATTGGCGTGCTTTTCACATAGGGTGCAAGCGTGTAATCGTACGCACCACCGCCGCCGAAGATCGGCTTCCAACGCGCGCCGCCATCTGTCGAACGAAATATGTCTTCGCCGCCAGCCGAACCCGGCCTGCCAAATGAACTCGCAATCAGAGTCTGCGAATGATGCGCGTCGACCGACACCGCGGCGTATCCAAATTCCTTGCCGCCCGCCGCCGGATGATCGGGCGTAATGTCACTCCATGCGCCGGTCTGCGTGTTCAATTTCCACACTGCTCCATCCGTCATACGTGATGGCCCAGGCGCATTTCCATAAGCAATGTACAGAGAGCCATCGGTCGAGAGCGCGGCACGCGTGGGCCTATACTTCGTAGGCTCCCCAGCCACATCG